>JACDEG010000259.1 GCA_013816505.1 Pyrinomonadaceae bacterium
GTGCCCGGTTGTGCGAGGACGTTAATCGTCAAAGTGCCTTCGTTAAATTCCGGCAGAAACGCCGTGCCGACAAAAGGTAAAACCGCGATGGCCGCGAGGAACATGATGGTCGCGCCGGCGATCACTTTGTACGGATGGTGCAGCGTGCGGTGCAGCAACTTCTCGTCCCACTTCTTCAGGAAACGCACGAGGAAGCCTTCCTTGCCGTGCTCCATTGATTTCATCTTCGGCAGCAGGTACGACGCCAAGACCGGCGTCACCGTCAACGACACGACGAGCGACGCGACGAGCGACGTGATGTAAGCGAGTCCGAGCGGCGCGAGCAGTCGCCCTTCGACGCCTGTGAGCGCGAAGAGCGGGATGAAGACGAGCGCGACGATGACGGTCGCATAGACGATGCTCGAACGAATTTCGAGCGATGCGTGATAGATGACATCCAGCGACGGGCGCGGATTCGGCAAGTGCCGGTTCTCGCGCAAGCGGCGAAAGATGTTCTCAATGTCAACGATGGAGTCGTCCACGAGTTCGCCGATGGCGACCGCGAGACCGCCGAGCGTCATCGTGTTGATCGAGATGCCGAACGCACGGAAGATAAGAAACGTGATGATGAACGAAAGCGGGATCGCCGTGAGCGTGATCGCGGTCGTGCGGAAGTTCAGGAGAAACAGAAACAGCACGATGACGACGAGAATCGCGCCGTCGCGTAATGCTTCGATGACATTCTCAATTGATGCTTCAATGAAGTTCGCCTGACGGAACAACTCGCCGTTGATCTCCACATCCTGTGGCATCGTCGCTTGCAGTTCTTTAACCGCTTCGTCAATCTTCTCCGTCAATTCTAACGTCGAAGCGCCGGGTTGTTTCTGCACAGACATGATGACCGCCTGCTCGCCGTCCGTGCCCGCCTCGCCGCGTTTGATGGCCGGACCGAATTCAATGTTGGCGACATCTCCGAGCCTGATTGCCGTGTTATTGCGGTAAGCGACAACGGTGTTCTTGAGTTCATCAATCGAATAAAAGCGCGCGAGGTTGCGGACGAGGTACTCCTGCGACTGCGCGTCCACGAAGCCGCCCGTCGTGTTGACGTTCGACTTCTCCAAAGCAGTCGCCACATCTTCAATCGCAATGCCGAATTGTTTGAGTTTATCCGGTGAAACGAGTGCTTGATATTGTTTGACGCCACCGCCGATGTTGATGACCTGCGCCACTCCTGGAATGGTCATCAGGCGCGGGCGAATCGTCCAGTCGGCGAGCGAGCGCACGTCTAAAGGATTCGTCTCACCGCTTTTCGAGCGCACCGAGACGAGCATGATCTCGCCCATGATGGACGAGATCGGACCCATTGAAGGCTGGATGCCTTCGGGCAACTGCTCGCGCGCCTGCACGAGCCGCTCCGAGACGAGTTGGCGGTTGCGGTAAATGTCCGTGCCCCAGCCGAACTCAACATAGACGATGGATAACCCGATGCCGGATTGCGAGCGCACGCGCTCGACTCCGGGTGCGCCGTTCATCAACGTCTCAATCGGGAAAGTGACGAGCGTTTCGACTTCTTCCGGCGCGAGTCCTCCGGCTTCTGTCAAGATAGTGACGGTCGGTTTATTGAGGTCTGGAAATACGTCAACCGGAAGGTTCAAGGCGACGTAAGTTCCCCACACGAGCAGTAGCGCCGAGATCGCTACGACGAGCAATCGGTTTTGCAACGACCATTTAATGATTCCGTTTAACATACTACTTACCTAACTTACGGTTCACTCAACAGAGACTTGGTTGATACTCGCTTTTCTCAGCCTTCAATTACCCGTTCTGCTTTTACTTTCTGCTTGCGAGGCTGTGAGTGTCCGGCGGGGTTCGCGCCTCGCCGGTTCCCTCGCGAGGCGCGAACTGCACTTGCACTCCTTCTGGCTTGCGGGCGGAAAGATGGATTCTTCATCCGTGCGTTGCCTACCCGTGTAAGTGTTGATTAGTGCCTGTGAGTGTGACCATCCGCTTATCGCCCGGCGACCCTTGCTTTGTTTGCTCGCTTTTTGATTTCTACTTCGACTTTTACTTTGTATGGTCGTGCCCTTCGTGCGCGCTGACGGGCGGCGCGACCAAAGCGAAGCCCAGCATCAAAGTGGCTCCGGCTAACAAGCTCTTGATTTTGTTGCTCATCATCCTGATTCTCCTGATCGTGCGTGTTGTTGGATGGAACGAGGTTCATCGTTGAGAGAAAACGCGCCCCGTAAAAGCTCAGGCGAATGTGAACACATTCGCCTGCTCGAACCCAAGCCACTTGACATCTCACCTTCAGCCGCGCCCGCGCGTTCCTTGACCACGTGATCGGGCAGGTGCACCGCCGACCATCCGCTTCGTTTCGTTCATCTCGAGGAAGTCTTTCGTTTGCTTATCAACTGTTTTGCGGGCGAACTCCGCATCGTCGAGTGATCCATGCCGCTCATGCCGGGCATCGCGCCTGTGTTGCTGTTCGCCATCATCATCGGCGAAGCGGCGGGCGCGTTCGCGTTGGTACGCGCGGTGTTAGCGTTCGCCTCCGTCACTGGCGCGGTGCTACACGCCGCGCCGGTAAGCGCGATGATAGCAAGCAGTAGTAACGTCGCGAAGAAGGCCGGGCGCGTAAAGTAACTTATCTTCATGTGTTCTATGTCCCCTGCTTTTCAATAAAATTTCATTCGTTTAGTCGGCGACGACGAGCGCGCCTCGCAGCATTCCCATGCCGCAAGTGAAAGCGAGTTCGCCCGTCTCTTTCGGCGTCACTTCGACAAGCACCGTTTGTCTGACAGGCAGCTTCTTGCGAATGCCCTGCGACGGAAAGACGACTTCGCCGCCGCAGTTCTCGGCGTCCGCGCGGTAGAACGCGAGTTTGACGGGCTGTCCCTTCTTCGCTTCAATGCGCGACGGTTCGTAACCCTTGCTGCTGAGCGTCACTTTAATCGCGTCAGCGGGCACGCTGTTCGCGGTGTTAGCGGATACAGTGTGATTTTCTGCGACACTCACGACGTATGGCACGGTGATGACCCTCCCGCCGCGCTGGAACTGCGCCCAGACTTTGTAAAGCCCCGCGCGCGGAAACGTCGTGTGCGCGGCGACCTCGGACGGGCTTGCTCCTTCTTTCGCCTCATCCTTCATCTCCGCCGCGTCGTGAGCGTGCGGCTTAGCGTCGTGTTCCATTCCGCCGTGCGCGCCGCCCGCCTCGCTCATCTCTTCTTTCGTCATCGGGTGGGCGTGCAGAAAGTCCGTGGTGTCTTCGCTGATGATGACGAAGTGCGCGAGCGCGCCGAGGTAAGGCTGCAAGTCGGTAGCGGGCTTGCCCGTGCGTGCGTCGGCAACCGCGAAGTTCAGCATCAACTCTTCTCCGGCGCGCAAATGCTTGTCGGGTCGCATCGTGACGCGCAAGCCGTCAACCGTTTTCGTCGTCGTCTTATCTGCGACCAACGAGGCGTGCTCGCGTGGAGCGTCGCCCGCGACGTTCACATCGAGGCGGTCAACGATCTGGCTCGCGTTCGGCGCCGTAAAGTCCGCATAGAGTTTGTACGCCCCGCCGTTCGGGAAGGTGTGCGTGACTTTGAACGAGCCGTCTCCCTGCGGCTGCGGGTGCAGGTGATTGAACTCGGCGAGGTCGTTCGAGACTACCAGCAAGTGCATTGGCTTCTCGTGAACGACTTGCAAATCGCGCACCACCGCGCCCTTCGCGTCTTTGACGGTGAAGGAGAGCGTGACGGGTTCACCGGCTTTAACCTCAGCCGGCTCGGTCGCAAACTCGGCGCGGTAAGCGGGCTTCGCTTCGTTCACATCCTTGACAGGCTCAACTGCCGGGCGCGCCCGTGCGGTATCGGCTGAGCCAGCATTCGTTGTCGTCGCGTGTTCAGCCGTCGCGCAACCGGCGATATGGGCGACGAGGGCGAACGCCAAACTCGTCAAAATCAATTTAGTAGTACGATTCATCATTCCTTCCTTCTTATATCTTTCGAGAATCAGGCTCCGGGCTGCGTCGAGCGCAACTGGTAAATGCCTTCCGTGACGACGCGCTCGCCCGCCTGCAAGCCTGATTTGACTTCGTAAAAATCCTGACCTTCCGCGCCGAGCACGACGACGCGCTTTTCGTATGTCTCGCCGCCTTTGAAGACGAAAACGAAGGTGCGCCCCTGCTCGGTGATGACGGCTTGCTTCGGCACGCTCAAGACGGTTTGGCTGCCCGTCGTGTCAATGGCGATTTCGACGAACATGCCTTCGCGCAGACGTTTCAACGGATTCGGCACTTCGTAAATCACGGGCACGGTGCGCGTCTGCGAGTCAACCGTCTGGCCGATGGTGACAAGCCTTCCGTCGCCGCTTTCGCTGATGCGATAAACTTCTCCGGGAATGCCTGCCGCCGTATAGCTCGCGCGACGCGATTCGCGCACCGCCGCGAGGTCGCGCTCAAACACCTGCGCTTCGAGGAAGACGGTCGTGAGATTGACGATGTTCATCAACTGCGCGCCCGCTTCGACCTGCTGCCCGCTCGTCACCTTCAACTCGCTGACGATGCCGGTCACGGGCGAGACGAGCGGGAACGTGCGAACCGGGTCCACGCTCGCGACGCCTTCCTGCGCGACGCGGACCTGCTGCGCCGCGACGCGCGACTGTTGCTCGGCACTTGCCACTTCCTGCTCGGCGAGTCTTACGGCGGTCTGCGCTTCTTCGACGCGGCGGCGCGGCGCGGCTCCGACTTCCAATAGATTTGTGGCGCGTTGCAGCTCGCGCCCCGCCTGCGTGAGTCGCGTGCGGGCTTGTTGCGCGAGCGCGTTCTGTTCGGACTGTCTCGCTTGTTGCTCAAGCGCGGCGGTGCGGAGCTGGATGCTCTGCGCTTCGAGACCCGCCTGTTCCGGCGCGCCTAAGATTTGTTCAATCGTGCCGATGCGCTGTCCACGCCCGACCCCCGTGCCGATGGTCACACCTTGATTGAACAGCACGCGACCCGAAACGGGCGGCGAAATCACCGCTTGCGCGTCCGGTCTAGCGCGCACAGTCCCGGCGACCTTCAACCCTCCGGCAATCTGGCGCTCGGCCACTGGCTCGGTGCGGATGCTAAAAAGCAATTGTGATTCCTTCGGGATCGTGATCGTCGCGCCGGAGCCGCCAAGCGCGGGGTCGCCGCTCGAAGCGGCGGTTTCGCTCGTCTCAGACGCCGATGCCGGCGGAAGATGCGCGATGGCGCGCCGCTCGCGCGGCGGCGCGTAGTAAGCGAGCGCCGCCGTGCCTAAGCCGAAGAAGACCAGCGCGGCGATTGCTACGGGAACGGTCTTGCGCGCCGCGACGTTTGCCGTCACCGCGTCGTCGCGCTTCCAAGAATTGTAATAACCGAAGATCGCCCCCGCCGACACCAGACCGAGCGCGGCGAGTCCGAGCCAGAAGAACCAGTTGGTCGGAGCAGAGATGACGGACACCGGGAAGTCTGCGGAAAACTGCCGCCCGTCCGACGTCCGCGCGTCGAAGATGATTTTGTATTCGCCGCTACTTCTGAAAGCGTAATCCACGCCGGATGAGCCGACCGCTTCGGCGTGCGTGGCGAGTTTGTCGGCGACCGCTTGACCGGCGGCTGTCATCACCCGCGCTGTGACTGTCGCTCCTTCGACGGGCAGCATCCCTCCTGCCCCGCCGAAACCGCCTTCGACCTGCTCGGATAAATCAACGGCGAACTGCGCTTCTTCGCCCGCGCGCGGGTCGGTGGGCGTTTGCCGCAGGCGCACTTTGAAATGACCGGCTTCTGTCTGCACGTTGCGCTCGGCGGTGCGAATCGGCGCAGCGGACGCGCCTTTCGAAGCGCTTTGCGGAGGCGCGCCGTGATCGTCGTCTCCATTTGCATCAGCCGTGCGGAGCGTCGGAGCAGTTAGGAGTACGCCGAAAATCAGCGCCGCCGACAACACGGCGAGGAAGGTACGTCCTCGAACAGACGCCCTTCCAAGTACTCGCCTTAAAAAGTAAGCTTTCATGGATCGCTTCAATTTTCCCATTTCAGTGTGAGTGCGAAGCGCCGTAGAGCGATTGCATCGCCAACACGTCCGCTTTAATGGCCGAGGTCGCGGCGCGCGCCGTCGCTTCGGGTGCGCCGGATGCCTTAATGTCATTGCCGAACGCGAGCGGGTTGTCGTGTCCCTTACCTTTGAATTGATCGAGAAACGACTCCGGAAGATTGCCGCCGCGCACTTCACGAATCACCGGTGAACCTTCCTTACTGTCGTAAACAACCACCACCTCCTGCCCTTCGGCTTTGATGACGGTTGCGGCTCCGATTTGACGGCGCGCTCCGCCCGCCGTGCTGAATGCGAGATAGGCGTGATGGTCTTTGTCGGCTACCTTGTTTCCGGTCTCTTTCTCGATTGATGAAATGGTCGCGGAGGAAAGGTCTTTGTGCTGAGCCGCAAACGATTGCGCGTCGGGGAATACGGCGCGCACGTTTGCCGGGACATCGCCACTTGTCGCCGCGCCGCTCGTCGCCGTTTCGCTTTTAGGCGGCACGGTCGAAGCGGTGTTCGCAGTGTTCGCTGTCGTTGTGTTCGTGTTCGTAGCCGGCTCGTTGCTTGAGCATCCGGCGACTAGAACGGCGAGCGAACCGGCGAGCGTGATGGTCAGTATCTTTGTCATGTTGTCCTTCTTCAATTCTGCTTTGGTATAGGTTGCACAACAGGCTGCGGCGCGTTAGAAGGCGTCGCCCGAAGAAACGATGCGGCGGCAGGCTCAGGTTGCCGTCCTGACGTTGTGGCAGGTGTCTGCCTCGACCTCTGCGACGGCGGCGTCACGGCGCGCAAGAAATCGCCGGGCTTAAATTGATGCACATCGGGTATCACCGAGACCGTGCCCGGCGCAAAGCTCGATGCCGGAATCTGCGTGCCGAGCGCGCGTTCGATCTCGGCGAGCGACGTGTAGTAATCGCGCAACGCCTCAATGTAGCCCGTTTCGTTCTCAATTAACCGGCGTTGCTCGTTGACGATGTCGAAGACGGAAAACTCACCCAAGTTGTAGCCCACCCTGACGGTGTTGAGATTCTGCTCGGCGCGCGGCACGATCTGCGTCGAATACAACACAAGCGCATCCGCCGCGGCGCGATAACGCCTAAAGCTGAGCGCGACATCACGCCGGATCGTCGCTTCTAAAAACTCGCGCTGGCGTGTGGCTTGCGCTCGCTCGCCGACGGCAGACGCGATCTCGCCTTGATTGCGGTTGAACACGGGGATTTCAATCGAGACGCCGAACGTCAATTCGTTGTCTGTGTCGCGCGCGATCAGTCCCTCGCCGAGTTGCTCAGGGAGATCGATGATTCCTTTCGAGCGCGAGTAGCGAACTGACGCAGCGACGTTCGGCGTTGCTAATGATTCGGCGAGAGTGATGCGCGCCGTGCCTAACTCTTCGCCCAAACGCGTTGCGCGTAAGTCCGCGCGCTCGCGTAGCGCGATGTCCGTCAATTCTGGAAGCGAGATGTCGAGTCGCGGTGGACGCTCAGGCAGCGGCGCGATCCGCAAAGGCTCTGTCGTCTCAAAACCTACGAGCGTGCGCAACGAAATAAGCTGGCTCTCCAAGTTAGCGTGCGTCCGCACCACCTGCACGCGCAAACGATCCGTTTCGACGCGCACCAGATTGAGATCGAGCGGCGCGACATCCCCTTCTGTGAGTCGCTCGTTCGTAATTCGCACCAACTCGTCGTTCGCCGCAATCAATTGTTCGAGCACGTCTAACTGTTTGGCGAAGCCGAGCGCATGCACATAAGCGGCACGCAGCTCGGCGGCGAACTGCCTCTCAAACGCGAGCACTTCGGCGCGCGCTTGTTCGAGTTCGAGCCGTGCGACCACCACGCGCTTGCGCCGTTTGCCGCCCAACTCGAAGACCTGTGAGACGCCTGCCGAGAAATCAAATTCCGGTTCACCCGCAAGAAAACGCGGCGTTCCGTATTCCGTGTCAAGCGTTGGATTCGGGCGCAAACCCGCCTGAATCACCCGCCCTTGAGCGACGGCTAAACGCTGTCTGGCAGCGAGCAGATCGGCGCGACGACTGAAGCCGGTTTCCGACAACTGCTCAATCGTCAACCCCGAGGCATCAACAAACTGCGATGACGTAAGTTGATTCGCCTGCAACGCGGTCGTTGCTGCCCGTCCCGCATCGGGCGCACCGGCTTGCCTGCCGCCGAGCGGCGCAGGTGTGGTCGTCGTTGGCGGCGGATTTTGCAACGGTGGTGGCGCGGTCTGCGTCTGCGCCCGTATTGCCGGTGCGACTGATGAAATCAACGCGAGCGCGAAAGCAACATACGCGCTTCGCTTGCGGCAGCGCGACGCTGTCTTAAATATGCTCATCCCGTAACTCGGCGTCGTCTTCGATGCCAGCCGCTCGATCCCACTCGCGGTGTCAAAGAACTTACGCTGCAACCGGCTCTCCTTTAACGCGATCCCGACGCGCGCTTTGCACAGCGAGGTAAACGACCTTGCCAGCTAAGCCGAGAACGACGAGCAAACCCAGCGCAATGAGTGCTGTTCGCGCCCATGACGATCCGCTTTCACCCGCCGGCGGCGGAGCTGGAGCGACTTCGATTGCGCCGTACTGCGCCGCCCCGCTCGTCCCGTTCACATCAAGACGCGCCGTGAGTTTGTATTGACCC
>JACDEG010000717.1 GCA_013816505.1 Pyrinomonadaceae bacterium
GGAGTTGAGCCTGGTGAGAGCCGTCACGGAACTGCTCAAACAGCAAACAAGCCTCTGGGAGTTGCTTGATTGTAGTCTTAAACTCAATCTGGAGGCATGTTTATGAAATGTGTCCCGGCTTCAGGTCGAGACCTACGGTTACGAAAGTGCGGGCGGCAGGTTCGTCACCGAAATTCAAGTGAACGCGGCAGGTTTCGTCACCAGCTATCCGAACTTCTGGCAGATTGAGGAGGCCGTCTAGCGGTCGTTCGAGCGGATGCGCCATTGGCATTTCCGTTAAAGTTCAGCTTGTGGATGCGCCGCTCGATTGAGAGCGTCGGGCGGTTATACCTTTTACCGATAAGGGGAATAAATCTGTTGAAACAGAAAGCGTACCATCTTGTATTCGACGGCTTGGCGGATTGGGAAACTCCTTACGCCCTGCGCGCCATCACCATGTCTGAAAGATTCGAGGTGGTGACGGTCGGCTTCTCCGATCAACCGATTACCACGATAGGCGGGTTGAAACTCCTTCCCGAAATCACGATCAACGAAGTCAGCCCTGCCAACGCGGGCATTTTCACCCTGCCCGGCGGTGACATGTGGGAGCAACACTCTCACGAAAAACTCATCGATCTCCTGCATCGGTTTCATGGCGAGAATGTCCCCATCGCGGCGATCTGCGGCGCGACGTTGGAGGTCGCCAGAGCCGGGCTGACACACGACGTTCGTCATACGAGCAATAGCAAGGAATACCTCAAAGCAATGATTCCTGATTATCGAGACGATGAATTCTATGTGGACGAGTTAGCCGTGACCGGCGGCCATCTCATTACCGCGAGCGGCTTGGGCAGCATTGAATTCGGGCGTGAAGTCATCAAGCTGCTAGGTCTCTTCAGTGAAGCAGAAACCCAGGAATGGTTCGAGATGTTCAAGCACGGTGTCGTCCCTGAGAGGTACAAACAGGGCGAAACTTCGGAGGGCGCAGTCGTCGTGCAGAGCGCGGCGGCCGACCGCCCTTAGGCGCTGCATCTTGAAAGACACGTCACAGATTATCTCGTGTCGAAGTAGACCGCAGGCGACGGCGTGGCGTTCGGCGCTCACTGTATTTGCCCTATTGAAGGAAAATGTTGCTTGGACATCAGCGCTTATCTGCGACGAATCAACTATCACGGCTCGCTCGCTCCCATCGCACAGACCTTGCGGGAGTTGCACGGCGCGCATTTGCTATCGGTGCCTTTTGAGAATTTAAGCATTCACGCGGGGCAGCCGATTGTGCTTGCGGACGACGCCTTGTTCGACAAAATCGTCGAGCGCGGGCGCGGCGGCTTCTGCTACGAATTGAACGGGTTGTTCGCCGCGTTGCTGCGCGCTCTGGGTTTCGACGTGGCGATGCTCTCAGCCGGTGTGGCGAACGCTGAAGGCGGATATGGCCCTGACTTCGATCACATGACGTTGATGGTCGTGCTCGGCGAGCGTTGGCTCGTGGATGTCGGCTTCGGTGATTCGTTTCGCGAGCCACTGCTGCTCGATGAGCGGGGTGAGCAGGCGCAAGGTGCGCGCTCCTACCGGATCGTTCCCGACGGTGCTCACCTGATTCTGATGCGGCGCGACGGCGGCGGCGACTGGAAGCCGCAGTACCGTTTCACCTTGCAGCCGCATCAGTACGCCGACTATGCTGAGATGTGTCGCTACCACCAAACCTCCCCGCAGTCACACTTCACCAGAGCGCGCGTTTGCACGCGGGGGATGGCGGGAGGCCGCGTGACTCTCAGTGAGATGCGGTTGATAACGACCGTTGAAGGCGGTGAGCGGCGGGAGCACGTACTGGCTGACGAGCGAGAGTATGCGGAGGCGCTGCGTGAACTGTTCGGCATAGTGATGAGAGTCTGACGCGACACGGCTCTTTCCGTCTGCGCCGCGCTGTCGCTTTTAGTTTACAACTCGGCTGTGCTGCCGGAGAACAGCGTGTTTTCTTCGACAGCACATCCCGTCAACGCATTCAGTGAAAGGAGATTTTGAAACGATGGAGCCAACAAGAGTGACTGTGGATGAGGTGAAAGAGAGGATGGAACGCGGCGAGCCATTCGTTTTCCTGGATACTCGCAACCCTCAGGCATGGGGCGAATCAGACAGTCGGCTTCCGGGCGCGATCCGCGTACCTGCTGACGAGGTGCAACAGCATCTCAATGAAATCCCGCATGGGTCTGCGATCATCACCTACTGCACGTGACCGCACGAGGCGTCGAGCGCCCGTGTGGCGCAGGAACTGCTGGACAGAGGGCGGAAGAACGTACACCCGCTCTATGGCGGGTTTGGTGCGTGGGAGAAGGCAGGACTCCGCCTTGATCCCAAGTTGGGGTCGCCTTAGAAACGGAACGAATCTGGTTGTTTTCGCGGTAACCCCGCTTCACGCTGGTACGCGCAGCGGCCGGCGTCCTTCTCGGCGGAGTTCGGCGTCGATGTCGAAGGAGTAGGTGCTGTAGAAGTTGATGTAGTCGTGCTGGGCCGGTGTCAGGTGCGTGGCGGCCTCGTCGGTGACCGGATAGCCGTCGGCCCGTAGCGCATCGAGTTCGAGCCGGTTCAGTGCGTCCTGCTTGCGTTGTTTCGGGGTCCGGGTGGGCGGGGTCATCCTGGAGCAATCTCTGATTGCCGATCAAAATCGCCGCCGACGTTCTCGAGCGCGGTCAAGTTACGAGGGGCGGTGCGGTCACCGCG
>JACDEG010000718.1 GCA_013816505.1 Pyrinomonadaceae bacterium
GTCGAATACATCCCGTCAGACTACGGTCGCAACTACACTCTGATTGGCGTCCTCGGAGTGAATGGGTGGCAAGCCCCGTGGGTGTTGGAAGGCGCCATCAACGGTGCAATCTTGAAGCTCTATCTGGACCAAATGCTAGGGCCCACACTGCGCCCGGGCGACATTCTGCTCATGGACAATCTCTCGTCGCACAAAGTCGAAGGAGTTGATCAATTGGTTGCCGCACGCGGCGCACGAGTGGAGTATCTCTCACCTTATTGGCCAGACTACAACCCGATTGAGCGCTGCTGGTCAAAGATCAAGACTTATGTGCGACGCGCAAAAGCGAGAACTTACGACGCGCTGGTGCAAGCGATCAAAGAAGCCCTCGCGACGATCACAGATTCTGATGCTCGCGAATGGTTCAAGTTCTGCGGATATTCCATACATTGAATTGAAAACCGATCTAGTGATGTTGTGCGCGGTTAGCGGAATCGTTGCCAACAACAAAATTGCGCCACGTTTGGTCATGATCGTTAACAACCCCTCGTTTCGCATGCGAGTGCCGATGTGCGTCCGCGGGCAGAAGCTAGGTGTGGGTACATGGGCAACGAGCGACGGACGACCTGTGCAGCAAGTCGGAGATGATGCGGTTTTCATTGATGAGTTGAATGCTGCTACAAGCAAGCTCTCCTCGCGTTTCGTCACAGCCCAAGCGTGAGAGAGCCTGCGATTCTCACTTTGCTGCCTGTGGCGAATGGTGTCGCCCTTATGTACAACGGCACAGATGCCGGGCGCTTGCCTTGGGATGTTGTGGTGCGCGACGCACAACTCGTGCTGCCGTAAGGCGAGGTAACCGGCGACTCGCCCAATTTGACGGCGTTACCGTAGAGCGCCAGTTTTACCATCAACTAAGCCTGTGCCTGTTGGTGATGGTTTGCTGCCAGAGGCCAGGATTACAACTTGGAGGGTGTTTTGAAAAAAGTACAATCTTCCAGCTTGGGAATAACTATGGCAGCAGATAGGAAACGCACTGTTTCAGAACCAAAAGGTGGTGTGAAAGCGGTAGCGCGTGCATTGGAATTGCTCAGTTGTTTCTCAACTGAGCAGCCCGAGTGGGGTGTGACTGAAATCGCCGAGTACCTGGGCATCTATAAAAGCGCTGCACACCGGTTTCTAATTACTTTTGAACAAGCAGGATTTATCGAGCGAACGCCTGACCGTCGTTACCGGCTCGGTCTTCGTGCTATCGAATTGGGAAATATTTTTAGTTTTAGCAGCCTCTTGATTCGGACGGCCGAGCAACCACTACAAATTTTAGCGGAGGAAACCGGTTCGATAGCTCATTTGATACAACTCGACGGCCGGGAGACACTCGAACAACTCAGGAAAAGCGGGATGTCTGAGATGACCCTGTCACCTCACCCGGTAATGCGAAGGCAGGCGCACGCCACTTCAACGGGGAAGGTTTTGCTGGCCTACGGCGGTGACGAAAAATTCCAGCGGTATGTCGGATCCCGTCAAGTGTTGAAAAAATACACGCTGCACACCATTACCAGCCCGGATAAGTTAAGGCTCAATCTGCAAAGCGTCATTGATGACGGGTATGCAATTGATGACCAGGAATCAAGTATGGGAGTGCGTTGCCTGGGAATGCCTTTAAGAAACTGCTACGGGGAGGTCGTCGCGGCGATTAGCATTTCCAACTCGATAGAGAAGTTCAGCGATCGAAACCTATCCGGTCTTCTTCCGCATCTCTTCTCAGCGGCCAAAGACATTAGTAACAATTTGAAGAAATACGCACATTGACTCGCACCGGTACCGCTGCCGCGCGCGTGAGTAAGCGGGGCGCCAACTTGCGACCAGTGAGAATGAGTTCACGAATACCAGGGCGCCATTCTCTCAGGCTTCAACTGGTCCGAAAATCGCCAAGCACGTTAGAAGACCGGCCGCGGAAGATATTGGAAATGCGAATCAATGGTAGAGGACTAACAGCACACAAGCAACTGCCAGCTTGCCATAACAATGAACCAACAGTCCGTTGGTCGAGCGCACTTTCGAGGCGTTCTGGATGCCGGTCTGTTCGATGAGCCAATTGAACAGCGACTCGATGGGTTGCCGCATTGACGAGACAAAGCGCGACCAGAGCGAATCGGTGTGCGCCACGGGTTGATGCTTCTCTTTCTTGGTCGGGGTCACCAATGTCGTCCCCTGCCGGTCGAACGCGGCACGGATGGTCGTGTCGGCGTAGGCTTTGTCGGCAAACAAGACACAGTTGCCCATCTTGATCTCCATCTGCCGCAGGGCAGTCAGGTCATGGCACGAGGCTTCGGTCACCAACAGGCGTTCAGGCAGTGGCAGGTGTCCGACGCGGCGCACGGCTTGGAGGTGAATCTTGACGCCGTGATACCACAGGTTTTTGCTGGCGCAGAAACTCTTATCCGCCACCTCACGTGCGACGCGGGCGCCGGTTGAACGCGCGGCGCGAGCCAAGATGACCGGCACGCTGTCAATGACGCGATCAGCGGTGGGCGCAAACTGCGAGTGCGCTGCCTGCACCACGGAGTCAATCAGCAACTCGAAGGCCGGGGCTAAATTAGACATTATCTGGATTAAGCTGAACTAACCAAATCAACCAAATCAAGAGTTTCTTGTGGTTTACGACAAGTGATTCTCAGGTTGTGCAAACTGCACGCTATTTCCATCACCATATCC
>JACDEG010000260.1 GCA_013816505.1 Pyrinomonadaceae bacterium
ATGTTGCTCTCTTCGAAGTTTCCTTCTTCGGTGATGTCGTAGTAGGCCGCCAGCAGAGTACCATCCTCGCGCCCGACGAGTTCGAGCACCTCGGCCAGCGACCAGACGAAGAACTTGCCCTCAATCCCTTCCGAATCGGCGTCCTGAGTCGAGTAGAACCCACCGCTTGCGTCCGTCATTTCGCGGACGACGTAATCGAAAGTCTCTTCGGCGATACGGCGAAAGAATCCATCGCCGGTCGCTTGATAAGCGTGCAGGTATAGGCGCGCGAGCAGCGCGTTGTCGTACAGCATCTTTTCAAAGTGCGGCACCAGCCAGCGTGCGTCGGTCGAGTAGCGATGAAAGCCGCCGCCGAGTTGGTCGTACATCCCGCCTTCGGCCATGCGGCGGCAGGTGTGCGTCACGATGTCGAGGGCGTCCGAACGGCCGGTGCGAAGCCACGTCCGCAGCGCGAATTCGAGGTTCATCGAGGACGGAAATTTCGGCGCGTTGCCGAATCCGCCGTGGGTCGAATCGTAGTTTCGTGCGAGACCGCGAAACGCTTCGTCGAGGAGCGGAGCGGACAGCACCTCGTTTGATGCGCGGGCCGCGCCGCCCATCCGCCGCAACTCGGCAAGTAGTTCCTGAGCCGATTCGGCAATCTCTTCGGGGCGCGATTGATAGGCATCGGCGACGCTCAACAGCACGCGCGGAAAGCCGGGCATCTGGTAGCGGTCTTCGGGCGGAAAGTAGGTACCGCCGAAGAAGGGAACGAGGTCGGGTGTCAGGAAGACCGTCAGCGGCCACCCGCCGTGCCGAGTCATCATCTGCACCGCGCTCATGTATATCTGATCGAGGTCGGGACGCTCCTCGCGGTCGACTTTGATGTTGATGAAGTTGTCGTTCATCAACCGCGCGATCTTCTCATCTTCAAAAGACTCGCGCTCCATTACGTGACACCAATGACATGCGCTATATCCTATACTGAGAAGGATTGGTTTATTCTCCTCTCGTGCTTTCCTGAGTGCTTCCGGCCCCCATGAATTCCAATCGACCGGGTTGTGCGCGTGCTGTAACAGGTACGGACTCGTCTCGTCGATGAGCCGGTTGGTGTGCTTGTGTTCAGCCATTCATTCACCCCTTGGTTTAAGTTTGAGCGATTTAAAGATGGCACGAATTATCCGCCGCGAAGTGGAATTCGGCAAACGCGCACAGGCGTCAGCCAGTTGGGCACAGTGACGAATTACGGTTTTGCTATTTCGGAATGATGTGGCTAAACTGAATGGCGATTCATTTTTCTAGCCGGATGCGACGATAGTCGTAAATTTTTCCGCGGAGAGAAGCCGGCGCTACGTATGTCATAATTCTTTCATCATAATTTTATCAAGCACGCACGGTTGGGGGTCGTCCGAATGGAGAGAGAGCAGATCGAGATGGACGTGGTGTTTGTCGGCGCGGGGCCGGCGAACCTGAGCGGCGCGCTGCACCTGTCGCGGCTCGTCAGACAGCATAATGAGGCGGTGGCCGAAGGCCGAAGTCAGGGCCGCCCGCTTGGCGAGATTGAAATCGGCGTTATTGAAAAAGGGGCCAGCGTTGGCGCGCACATCCTCTCCGGCGCGGTGATGGACCCGCGCGCGCTGTCGGAATTGATGCCGGACTTTATCGAGCAGGGAGCACCGCTCGAATCTCCCGTGAACGAGGATGAGTTCCTTTATCTGACGAAGACGCGCGCGATTAAATCACCGATCACGCCGCCGCCGCTGAAGAATCACGGATACTTCGTCGTGTCGCTGAACCGGTTGACGGCGTGGCTCGGCGAGAAGTGCGAAGAGTCCGGCGTCAACATCTTCCCGGAATTCCCCGGCGCGGAGATGCTGTACGACGAGCGCGATTGCGTGATCGGCGTTCGCACCGGCGACAAGGGCATTGACCGCGAAGGGAAGCGCCGGGCGAACTTCGAGCCGGGCGTCGACCTGCTGGCGAAAGTCACCGTGCTCGGCGAGGGGCCGCGCGGTTCGCTCGTCAAACAGCTTTCGCAGCGGCTGAACTTAAACGAAGGGCGCGAGCCGCAGGTCTACAGCCTCGGCTTGAAAGAGTTGTGGGAGTTGCCGGACGACCGCTATCCGGCTGGGCGTGTCTCACACACACTCGGCTACCCGTCGGATGCCAAGACCTACGGCGGCGGGTGGATTTACGGAATGCAGAACCGCATCCTGAACATCGGCTATGTGATCGGGCTCGATTACCGAGACCCTCTGCTCGACCCGCACGCCGAGTTTCAGCGCTTCAAGCAGCACCCGTTCGTCGCGCGCTTGCTGGAAGGCGGAAAGATGATCCGATACGGCGCGAAGGCCATCGCCGCCGGCGGCTTTTATGCGATGCCGCAACTCTACTCGGACGGAGTGTTGCTCGTCGGCGACTGCGCGGGATTCCTCAACTCGCAACGCTTGAAAGGCATTCACACCGCGATCAAAAGCGGCATGCTGGCGGCGGAAACTATTTTCGAAGCGTTGTTAGCCGGCGACTTCTCCGCGCGACAGTTGCGGCGCTACGAGCAACTCGTCGAAGAAAGTTGGATCATGCCGGAGTTGCGCCGGGTCAGAAACTTTCACGCGGGATTCAAGCGCGGACGCTGGCTTGGGTTGGCGAACGCCGGGCTGCAATTCGTCACGCGCGGACGCCACTGGGGACTGTTTGACCGCAGCGGCGCAGAACCCGGCCACCTCGCGTTAAAGAAGTTGGCGGATTACGGCTACCACGGTGACGACATCAAGCAGCGTTACGGCGACCTGCGCTTTGATGGCAAGCTGACCTTCAACAAAGTCACGGACGTCTATCACGCGGCGGTCGCGCACGACGAAGACCAGCCCGCGCACCTCCACGTGCTCGACACAAACATCTGCGCGACGCGCTGCGCCGAAGAGTTCGGCAACCCATGTCAACGCTTCTGCCCGGCAGCGGTTTACGAAATGGTTGACGACGGAGCAGACGGCAAGCGGCGTTTGCAGATCAACTTTTCCAACTGCGTGCATTGCAAAACCTGCGACATCATGGACCCGTACCAGATCATCAACTGGGTAACGCCCGAAGGCGGCGGCGGCCCCGGCTACAAAAATATGTGACGGGTGACAGGTAACAGGTGACAAGAGGAGACAGTCAGCATCACCCCGCGGATTTGCTCGGCGTCCTCGGCGGTGATTGTATTTTGGTTGCAGTCAATAACATTCTCCGTTTGTGTTACCCATGAAACTCGCGGCGGAGTCTCATCAACACATCGAAACATTTCTCCGCGCGCACCTCGGCGCGCCGTCTCTGCAACTCCCTCACATCATCATCCACATCGGAGTCTTCGCCGGCTTCATCACAACGGCGCTCAAGGTCGGGGCGATGACCGTCGGACGGCACGTCCTGCTCGCGCCGAGACTGGTGCGACGCGATGCCGCAGGCCGTCCGACCGTGCCCGGTTGGCTAATCGTCCACGAGTCCGTACATCTCGTGCAGTATCAGCAACAGGGAATGACGCGGTTCCTGTTCAGTTACTTCGGCGGGTACTGGCGGGGGCTGCGGCGATGCGGCAGGATGGACGCGGCGGCGCGTCTCGCGGCGTATCTCGCCATCGACGAAGAATCCGCGGCGCGCGAAGCCGAGGTCGCCTATCAACTCTGGCGCGCGAACATTAGAGAGTCGGACGAGGGACACGAGCGGCGGGCGGCCACTGAGGAACAGATGTGAGATGTCGGATGTTAGACGGGGACTTCGGCAGATGTGCTGTCCAACATCCGACATCTAAACTACTCGCGTTCGATGACAGAAAAGCTAACCTTGCCATGCAGCACTTCATCGATGGCAATGCGCGTCGGCTTGTGGCGCGCCATGTCCATCTCGACTCGCGGGCGCGCGCCGCGCTGAAGCTGTTTGCTGCGCTGCGCGGCGATGATAATCATGCGGTACTTCGAGTCGATCTCCGGCACTACTGCGTGCCTGGTCGTGGCCGTGTCCGTTTGAGGAATGTTGTTCGCTTCGACTGCTTTAGCCATTGTGTTTTCAACCTCGGCGATGCGCCGATCTCCTGTCTGACTGTGGAATTAAAACTGATTTCGAATTGAATGCCGGAGGATATTCAAACATCAGGCGGGGCTTCGGGGAAAGTAGCGAGCACACGCCGCGCCAACCACTCCTGCCGCGCGCGCCGCGCCCGTTCGGCATATACAATGGCGGCAAGTTGTTTTGCGGCGCGGTCGACCTCGTCGTTCAGGACGAGGTAATCGAACTCCGTGTAGCGCGCGACCTCGCCACGCGCGTTGCTTAAACGTAGCGCCAGCGTTCCCGTCGCCTCCGTCCGGCGCGCCAGCAGGCGATCCCGCAAGGCTTCAAACGACGGCGGCAGGATCATCACGCCGACGGCCTCCCCCATCAACTGTCGCACCGCCGCCGCGCCCTGCACATCTATCTCCAGCACGATGTCTCGGCCCGCCGCCAACTCTTTTTCCACTACCGCGCGCGAACTCCCGTAGAGATTGCCATGAACCACCGCCCATTCGAGAAACTCGCCCCGGTCGCGCCGTTGCTCGAAATCCTGTTCGGTGGTGAAGTAGTAACTGACCCCATCAGTCTCACCAGGCCGCGGCGGGCGCGTCGTCCACGAGACAGAGTAGGCGAGGCCCGGTACGGACTTCAACACACGCCGGATCAACGTCCCTTTGCCCCCGCCCGACGGCGCGCAGATGATGAAAAATATGCCCGGCGCGCCCGGCTCAACCGCCGGATCAAGGTTAACGTCGCCGCCGTCCGGTCTCGCGTCACTCGACATTCTGCACCTGCTCACGGAGCTTTTCGACCTCAGCCTTAATCGCCAGCGCTGACTCTTTGATGGCGACGTCGGTCGATTTGGAGAGCACCGTGTTGGCCTCGCGGTTAAATTCCTGAAGTAAAAAGTCGAGCCGCTTGCCGACCTCGCCGGGCGCGTTGAGGCTGTCACGAAACTGCGTGACGTGACTGCCGAGCCGCACCAATTCTTCGCTGATGTCGCTGCGGTCGGCGAGAAAGGCAACTTCCTGCGCGAGTCGTCCCTGATCGAGTTCGACAACCTCCAGTCCGTCACGGGCAAGCAACTCGCTGACCCGCCGTTGAAGGCGTGTGCGGTAGGCATCGACCTGACTGCCGGCGACGGCCTCGATGATGGGGATGTGGCGCTTGATCTCGTCGAGGCGTCCGTGCATCTCGACGGCGAGCGCCGCGCCCTCGCTTTCTCGCATCGCTTCCAATTCGTCGAGCGCTGCGTCGAGGGCGCGCTCGACACCCGCGACCATCTCTTCGCTCAAACCGTCGCGCGCCGTCTGCATCACGCCGGGCAGCCGCGCGAGCACGTTTAAGTCCGGCTCGCCCGACAGCGCGTAATCTTTTTGCAGTGTGCGCAGCGCCTCGATGTAGCCGGCAATCAGGGGGCGGTTCAGTTCGTAGAGCACCGCCCCGGTGCGCTCGAAAGTAACCTGCACGTCGACGCGACCACGCGATAGACGCTCGCCGATCTTGCGCCGGATCACGCCCTCGACGCTTGATAGTTCCGCGCCGGTTCGCAGATGAATGTCGAGGAAACGATTGTTGACGGTTTTTAGGTCAACCGCCGCCGCAAAGTCCTGGCCCGTCATCGAGCCGCGTCCGAAGCCGGTCATTGATTTCATAAGCGCCAAATGGTCAATCCTGAAACGGTGAATGGAAATAAGTATCAAGGCAAAAGCAAAAGCCAGTCGGAGCAGATGCTGGATGCTAGATGCTAGCAACACCGCCGTCGTGTCTTGACTAACATCTAGCATCCAGCATCCAGCATCTACTTACTGATCGTTCATGATTCACGAATCGCCAGAACCTCCTCTTCTTCTTCGTCGGCGAATTGCAATTCGTACAGACGACGATACGTGCCGCTCAGCGCAAGCAACTCGTTGTGCTTACCCATCTCGATGATGCGGCCCCGCTCGATGACGACGATCAAATCAGCGCGGCGGACGGTCGAAAGGCGGTGGGCGATCACGACAGTCGTCCGACCGCACACCAAATTGGCGAGGGCCTTTTGCACCAGCCGCTCAGATTCGGCGTCAAGGGCCGAGGTCGCTTCATCGAGCATCAGCACCGAAGCGTCAGCCAGCACCGCGCGGGCAATCGCGAGGCGCTGGCGCTGTCCACCGGAAAGAAAGATGCCGCGCTCGCCCACCACCGTGTCGTAACCCTGCGGCAGTTCCATGATGAAATCGTGCGCGAACGCCACGCGCGCCGCCGCCTCGACATCCGCCGCGGTCGCATCCGGTCGGCCATAAGAGATGTTATAGCGAACCGTGTCGTTGAACAGCACCGTCTCTTGCGTGACCGGCGCAATCTGTTTCCGCAGGCTGGCGAGTCGGATGTCGCGCAGGTCGACGCCGTCCCACGTCACCGCGCCAGCGGTCGGGTCGTGGAAGCGCGGAATCAGTTTCGTCAGAGTTGATTTGCCGCCGCCGGACTCGCCGACCAGAGCGACCATCCGGCCCGCCGGAATGCGTAGAGACACATCGCGCAAGACGGGGCGCGACTCGTTGGCGTAATCGAAAGAGACTTGGTGAAGTTCAATCGCGTCGCCGAGCGGCCCCACCTCGACGGCGTCTTTCTTCTCTTTGATCTCGGCGTGTTCGTCCAACACCTCCCAGACGTGGCGCACCGCGGCGAGCGCCTGCTCCATGCCATTGTGCAGACGC
Organism: Pyrinomonadaceae bacterium; assembly: GCA_013816505.1. GTDB lineage: Bacteria > Acidobacteriota > Blastocatellia > Pyrinomonadales > Pyrinomonadaceae > JACDEG01. Next base: position 6,705 of record JACDEG010000260.1, read on the forward strand.
GACAGTTTGCGCATCGGATCATAGCTGCGAAAGAGGAAGAACAGAAATGCGATGAAGTGCGCGCTCGCCATATTACCGAGAAGGATTTCGCGTTGCCCAAAGTAGAGCAGCACGACGACCGCGAGAATGCCGATCATCTCAATTGTCGGCGGCGCGAATCCGTTGACTTTCGCGGCGCGTAGATGCGCGCGCATAATCTGCCGGGCGACGGCGTGGAAGCGGCGGCGTTCGCGCGCTTCGGCGTTGTAGGCCTTGACGATGTGCTGGTTGGCGAGCGCCTCCTGCGCAGTGTCGACAAGGCGCTGGCTCCCTTCGAGGGACTCGCGCGAGAGGTTGCGGAGCGCCCGCCCGAAGCGCGCCGTGAGTAGCCCGACGATGGGCGCGATGATCAGCGAGCCGAGCGTCAGACGCCATGAATAGTAGAAAGAGGCGCTCAGGAAAGCGATCAGCGTAAAGCTTTCGCGGAGCATGTCGCGGAGCGTGTGCGAGACGGCGGCCTCGATGGCGGCGGCTGACGAGACGAGGCGCGAGACGAGGTAGTTGCTGCGGTGGCGCTCGAAGAAATCCGCCGACTGCCCGTGAAGGTGCGCGTACATGTCGTCGCGCAGGCGCAACACCGACTCCTGGCCGACGCGCGCCATTAAGTACGTCGATAAATATTCGGCGACGCCTTTGGCAATGGTAAAGAGAATCAAAAAAACAGCGATGCTGCGCCACGCGGCGAGGCCCGATTCAGGAATGAATCTTTGCAGACCAAAGAGCGTCGGAGTGCGCCCGGCGGCAGAGCCGTCACTTAAGGCTTGATCGAAGATCGGAACGATCAGCGCGCCAATCGAAGTTTCGAGCAGGCCGACCGCAATCATCGCGACGGTTGCGAGCGCGAACTTCCCGCGGTGGGGTTTGAGGTAGGCGATGAGTCTCTGAAAGTCTCGCATCGTGACTTCGCGCCACACCGGCGCGCTGCCGAATCAACCCGTCTGGACTTGAGGAATAAAATGTGGAATTGCTTTGCCGCCGGTAAACGGCAACTATACGTATCGACCTCCGGCGCCGTCAAGAAGCGGTCATTGGCGCGCACGTGAATGAACACTGCCACGATTATCGCGGAGTTGCGCTATAATCCCGACTCACTTCATAATTAACTGAACAAGCTTCAAACATAAATTCAAACGATAGACATCACCGGAGACCTGTGACTCAACGACTGCTGATTGCTGACGATGACACCGCGATGCGCCTCCTGTTAGCGGAATACTTCCGACGGCTCGGCTATCAAGTCGAGGAAAAGGAGAACGCCGAGGAAGCCCTCAAGCCCGCGATGTCCGGGGCTTTCGACTGCTTCATCTTTGATGTGTCGATGCCGGGCATGAGCGGACTCGAACTGCTCCGCCATGTGCGCGACCGTGGCGTGCAGACGCCGGCGCTTTTTCTGACGGCCCACGATGAAGTGGACGACAAGGTGGCGGGCTTTCAAGCCGGGGCCGACGACTATCTGGCGAAGCCCTTCAGTCCGCGCGAATTGGAGGTGCGGGTTGAGGCGCTGCTAAGGCGCGCGGCACGCTTTCCTCCGACCGCCGAGACCGCCCCGACGCCCACCGCGGACCGCTTAGAGATTGGCGAGTTGGTAGTTGATAAGCGCCGCCACGAAGTGACGCTGGCCGGCGAGCGGGTCGATTTAACGCCGCTCGAATTTCACATTCTTGAGCGGCTGGCGAGTGAGCCGGGGCGGGCGTGGTCGCGCAACGATTTGCTCGACGAAGTGTGGAGCACCGAGTACGAAGGTTATCAACGCAACGTCGACCCGCACATCAACCGTCTGCGGCGGAAGATCGAAACCGACCCGCAGAACCCGCGCTACGTGCTGACGGTGCGCGGGGTCGGTTATAAGC
>JACDEG010000261.1 GCA_013816505.1 Pyrinomonadaceae bacterium
ATCGTGAGCATGTTGGTGATCGCGGGTCGCGTTTCGTCGAAGCGAATCTCCGTGCCTGAATCAGTGACGGCGCGCTTGAATTTTCGGCGGACGGTGTCGGCGGCGTCGAGCATCGTGATGCTGCCGTTGATGTTCTCGTCCGACTTAGACATCTTCTTCGATGGATCGTCGAGCGCGAGGATCAGCGCGCCGACTTTCGGGATGAATGGCTCAGGGATGCGGAACACTCTGCCGAAGTCGCGATTGAAGCGTTCGGCCACGTCGCGCGTCAATTCGAGGTGCTGCTTTTGATCCTGACCGACTGGCACCAGGTCGGTCTGGTAGAGCAGAATATCTGAGGCCATCAGCACCGGATAATTAAGCAGGCCGGCGACGACATTCTCGCGCTGCTTGCGCGCTTTGTCTTTATATTGCGTCATCCGCTCAAGTTCGGAGATGCGCGTCACGCCGTTCAGCAGCCACGCGAGTTCGGCGTGCTCTTTAACGTCCGACTGAATGAAGATGGTTGAAATCTTCGGGTCAATACCGGCGGCGAGGTAGATGCGCGCCAGTTCCTTCGTCTTGGCGGCGAGCACCTTTGGGTCCTGCGGGGTCGTGATCGCGTGTAGATTGACGATGCAGAAGAAGCTTTCGTACTCGTGCTGCAACTGAGCCCAGTTACGCAGAGCACCGAGGTAGTTGCCGATGTGGATATTGCCGGTCGGCTGCGCACCGCTGAAGATTCGCTTGGGCATGTCAACACTGAAATGAGAGCGATGTGAGTAACATCCTCCCGCGCTCAAAGCCTTACCAAGTAAAAGACGAGACTGGCAAAAGGACTGAAGATCGCGTCGAACAATCCGAAGTAGATGGCTGCCATTAAAATCAGAAAGCCGTACTGCTCAAGCATTGCCAGCACCGGCTGCGCGCTGGCCGGCAGGAATGTACCCAGCACCTTGCTTCCATCGAGCGGCGGAATCGGCAGCAGGTTGAAGACCGCGAGAGACATATTCATGATGAGCGACATCATCAGCAACAGCCACACCGGTTCTCGTACCCATACGGCCAACTCTGCCCCACCGAACCACCCGGTAGCTTGCACCACTTTGATAAGGATGAGGGCGCAGATAGCGATCAAAAGATTAGCCAGAATCCCCGCGATTGAAACCATCACGTTCGCCACATTTTTATTTCGCCAGCGTAGCGGGTTGACCGGCGTCGGCTTACCCCATCCGATTAACGGAATCGCGCCGGCGGCTCCACCAATACTTCCAAGAACGAAACCAGCGATCGGGATGAGAAGAGTGCCGATAGGGTCTGTGTGCGACACGGGATTAAGCGTCACGCGCCCAAGCAGGTACGCCGTATCGTCACCGAATTTGTAAGACATCCACGCGTGCGCCGCTTCGTGTGCCGAAATCGCAAACAGCAGCACCACCATGTAAATAATCAACTGACCGATATCAAGTTCAGACATATAAAGAAAAGTTTTCTCTGAAAATAGTCGCGGCAGAAGTTGTAGCACGCGCGTTTAAGGAGTGTCAAAAAACACTGACCGCCAGCGCTTGAAAACGAAACGAAGCGGCGACGTCTAGCCGAGTAATGTCCCGTGAATCCCCAGCGGCAAGCTGTACACCGCTTCGTTCGTCGCCACCACCATGTCCCCGGCGGCGCTGAATGCGAGGCCGACGACGTTGACCGCCGCGACCGCCATCTCAGCCTGTTGACCGTCACGCGAGATGCGTACGATGCCGCGCCGCCCACGCAGCGATGCCGCGACATAGAGGTTGCCGTCGCGATCAAAGGCCAGCCCCTGCGGTCGCCCCAAGCCACGATAAAAGACTTCTGCCACGCCGCTTCCGTCGACGCGCATCACCGCGTCGAACGACGAGACGGTCGGCCCCGTGACGTACAGCGCGTCATCGGGGCCGAAGGCGAGATGATAAGCGGCCACCGACGGCTCAAGTTGCGCCCACTCTTCAGCCTCGCCGATGCCGTTGACGCGGCGGATCGTGCCGGTGCGGTCACCGACGTACATCCGCCCCACGGAATCAAAAGCCAATCCGGTCGCCACGCCCAGGTTGCGCGCGAACGCGACCGCTTCGTCAAACGGCGTGACGCGGTACACGGTGCCGTCCATCCGACTGGTGACAAACATCTGGCCGGTCTTGTCGAATGCGATGCCCGTCGGGTTAACGATCTCGCCATGCACCGTGGCGAGTTCGCCGCTCGTATCGATGCGAAAAAGCGAGACCGGCATGCGCTGGCCGCGCGAGCCGGAGCGCGTCACGTAAAGCGAGCCGTCGTCGGGGTCGAAGGCCGGATTCGCGACGAGATGAAGGTCGCCCGCCAATTCGCGGCCAACGATAACCCGCGCACCCGTCAAACGCCGCCCGTCGCCGCCCACCAGAGTCAGTTCCGCCTTGCCGCCCTTCGTCTCCGGCACGACCGCGAGCACCCGGCGTGGAGATGCTCCGACGATCCACCCGCGCGTGCCATTAAACGTCACGGCACAAGAACGCGGCTCGCTCATGTTGAACCCGGCGCACTCGATGACCACTTCGCCGCCCGTGACCGCCGCCGCCGGATCGACGCGGACAATCCGCCCTGCTTCACTCATTCGCTCTCCCTGTCAAAAAATCTCCAACCGTTCGCATGTCGCAACAGGCCAACATTACCATGCGCAGTGATTCAAAATCCTGAAGTAGTTTTGAAAACAATCATACGATGCCGACGCGAGCCGTGTCCATGTCGTGCCGCTTCGACAGGAAGTCGATTGATGGTCGACAGGTGATGTCCGACAAAGTTCGTTTGGTCGCGCCTTTCACCCGACGGCAAACCGAACATCGTCGGACGCTCCGGGGCATGAATAATCACTTGAAGGCGATGCTGGCGGCAACTTTTGTCGTGTTATAATTCGCCTTCCGTCAGTCATCCAGGTAATAATCATTTGTCAGCGAGGACAGCGTGTCTGTGTTGCGGCACCGTTACTTTCAGGCGATGTCGGAATGACTGCTCGCGTCATCAACACAAGGTTACTGTGGCTGAGAGTGATCGCATTCTTCAAACTGATATCCGACTCTTTTCGCACGCCCTCTTTTCACATCTCATCCGCAACAAACATGGCTCACCAATGAGCCAGGGAGGATTACACAAATCAGCACCGTACACGGCAACACGCAGGGGCTGAAACCGAATCAACTGCGTCGCATTGAAAAACTCTACGCGCGTCGAATTGCGCCGCAGCAAATCGTGACGCCCGAGTTCGCGCGTCAGTTGTCCGAACTCTCGCACGAAACTCGCCGCCAGATCGGCGCGTTGATCGACCGTAAAGGCTACGTCGAGTACGTCGTCGTCGGGGACGCGCGCCGCATTGAGTTGCCGGACTTGAAGAGGACTCGTGTCGCCGCCGACCGCTTCCGTGGCCTGCGCTGCGTCCACACGCACCTCCGCGGCGAGGAACTGACGCAGGACGATCTCGCCGACCTCGCGCTGCTGCGGCTCGACCTGATGGTCGCCATCAACGTCGACGAGCACACCGGATTGCCGGGCGTCGTGCGGGCGGCGCATCTTTTACCGACCACCGCCGACGAAGTGGACGACGGCGCCCACACGGAGCCTTACGCCTACCTCGAGCCACAGATTCCGTCGCACCTCGACGTCGATTTTCTTTATCTCATCAACTCGCTGGAAGAAGAGATGGCGCGCAACCGCCACGTGGCCCGGAAGGCCGAGGGCCGCGAGCGCGCGATTCTGGTCGGAGTCCCCACCGGCCCGCTGGCCGAGGCCGAAGAGTCGATGGCCGAGTTGCGCGAGTTGGCCGCGTCCGCCGGCATCGTCGTGCTCAACGAAATCATTCAGCGCCGACCAGCCATCGACCCGCGCACCGTGCTTGGCCGCGGTAAGCTCGAAGAATTGATTGTGCGCGCACTGCGTCTCGGCGCCGATCTGATCGTCTTCGACCGCGAGATGTCGCCCGCGCAGGTGCGCTCGGTCTCCGAGGCGACAGACCTGAAGGTAATCGACCGCGCGCAACTGATCCTCGACATCTTCGCGCAGCGCGCGCAAACCCGCGACGGTAAAATCCAGGTCGAACTGGCGCAGTTGAAATACCTTTTGCCGCGCTTAGTGGCCGGGCACGACTCGGCGTTTTCGCGACTGGCGGGCGGCATCGGCGGGCGCGGCCCCGGCGAAACCAAACTCGAAACCGACCGTCGCCGTGTGCGCGACCGGATCAGCCGCCTCGATAAAGAGATCGAGGCGCAACGCATGCGTCGGCACGAGCGGCGCAAAGAGCGCACGCGGCGCGAACTCCCCGTCATCTCGATTGTCGGCTACACCAACGCTGGCAAGTCAACGCTGCTGAACACGCTGACCGCAAGCACGGTGCATGCCGAGCAACGCATGTTCGCGACGCTCGACCCAACTTCACGCCGCCTGCGCCTGCCGCACGAGCAGGAAGTGATCGTCAACGACACGGTCGGATTCATCCGCGACCTGCCGCCCGATTTGCTCGCCGCTTTCCGCGCCACGCTCGAAGAGATTGACGACAGCGACTTGCTGCTTCATCTCGTCGACGCGGCGAACCCGCGTTGGCCGCAGCAGACCGAATCGGTCGAGCGAATCCTGGGCGAACTCGGCCACACGGACATCCCGCGGCTCGTGATCTTCAATAAAGCCGACCTCGTCGATGCCGAGACACTGGACGCGATTCTGCGCCAAGCGGAGCAGGGCGGCGAGCGCGAGTGCCTGGCTGTCTCCGCCAGCGTCCCCGCGTCGCTGCGTCCAATGCTTGAACGCGCGGGCAACATCCTCGCGCGTGATTTAACTCACGCCCGCCACGCCCCAGCCATGTCGGACACGTCAGACACGCCGCCGAGCGAGTGATCCGCGCCCGCCCGCGATGGCTTTACCTCTCACAAATTTGATTTATCGTCGCGTTCAAAACTGACCGCGCAGTTTGCCGTATGTTGTGGCGAGGTCTTCAGGGATGACGCGGGTTTCGGCAACGGTCGTCATGAAATTACCGTCGCCCGTCCAGCGCGGCATGATGTGAAGATGGATATGTTCGGCGACTCCGGCCCCGGCTGAACGGCCAAGATTCATTCCGAGGTTGAAGCCGTGCGGTCGGTAGACTTCGCGCAGCACGCTCTGGCACTGCTTCGCGAGCCGTATCAGTTCGGCGGTCGTTTCGTCAGAAGCTGCGTCGAGTTCTGAGGTGTGTTCATAAGGGACGATCAGCAGGTGGCCGCTGATGTAAGGATAGAGGTTGAGGACAATATAGTTGTGATGCGCGCGGTGCAGAACGTAAACGCTCGCGTCGTCGCGGGCGTCGCGTAGCGAACAGAAGATGCAATCGGAGGAACCGTCTGGCTTTTCGCCGCTCGATCCTTTAATGAAATCATACCGCCAGGGAGTCCATAACCTATCCACAGCATTCACCCATGCGCTCACAAAGCGGTCCTAAACGACCGGCGGCGTGTGGCTACCTCCGGTGTCACCGCTGCCACCCTCGATCTGGTTAAGCGCGGGTGACATCTCGTCCGCCGTGGTCAATGATTCCGGGTGAACGACCGGGGAGGCCACTGCAGCCGTGACTTCAGAGCCACCGATTTCCTCGTTGATTAACTCTTTCAATTCTTTACCGGGTTTGAAGTAGGGGACGCGCTTGGCGGGAATGTCGACGGGATCACCGGTCTTTGGATTCCTGCCACGTCGCGCCCCGCGCTCGCGTACGCGGAAACTGCCGAACCCGCGTAACTCGATCTTCTCGCCCTGGTTCAGCGTGTCGATGATACTCTCGAAGACGATCTCGACTAAACGCTCGGCGTCTTTTTTGGTTAACTCCACCGCCCGCGCCACGTCTTCGACCAGTTCCGCTTTTGTCATACGCTCGTCACCTTTCATTCAATCGAGGCATCACTGACGCTGCCGCAATAACCACCAGTTGCTTAGAACTCATCCCTAAACCTCAAAATACCCATAAAACAAGGGCTAAAAAGTAGGTTTCGGGATAGCTTGTAGCAATAAAGCCGGAAAAGCTTTCAGTAGAGACGCCCGGTAAATTAACAGAAACCGCGCGACGCAAGCAAGAATGAAACGGCTAACAGTCTTCGGCTCAATAAAAAGCCCCGCACATCTGCTCGTCGAGAGGTGCGCGGGGCGATGTCAATTGGCGATGTCGAATCAAGTCTCGCGGTCGTCCTCCGGCGAGTCATCGGGCTGCTTGGTCGGGAAGAAATCGGCCAACTCACCGAGCGAGGCCATACCCCCTCCCGCTTCCGAAGAATAGGTGCGAGTGTCGACGATTGGCTCATCGTTCTTCGCAGCGCGCGCCGAGAGGCCGATCTTTTTGCTCTCCGGCTCGATGCGCAGAATGCGGAACTCCATCTCCTGCCCGACGGTGGCGATGTCTTCGGGTTTGTCAACACGCTCTTCGGAAAGCTCCGAGACGTGACACAACCCCTCCAAGCCTTCATCGAGTTCGACGAACGCCCCAAAGTTGGCGAAGCGCGTAATGTGACCCTTGACCAAATCGCCCGGCTTGTGTTCGTTGACGAAGCGATCCCACGCGCTCGGCTCGGTGTCTTTGATCGATAGCGAGAGCCGGCGGTTTTCCGTGTCAATGTTGGTGATGACCGCCTCAATCTCCTGGCCCTTCTTTAAGACTTCGCCCGGATGCTTGATGCGCTTGTTCCAGGAGATGTCCGAGACATGAACCAAGCCGTCGACACCGTCCTCGACCTCAATGAAGGCACCGAAGTCGGTTAGGTTGCGTACGCGCCCCGACACACGCGAGCCGATTTGGTAGCGCTCGTTTAAGGTCGCCCACGGGTTGGCCTGCGCCTGTTTCATGCCGAGACTGATGCGACGCGCTTTGGGGTCGACGCCGAGCACTTCGACATCAACCACTTCGCCGGGGTTGACGATCTTGCTCGGGTGCTTCATGCGCTTCGACCAACTCATCTCGGAGACATGCACGAGACCTTCGACGCCCGCCTCCAACTCGATAAACGCGCCGTAGTCGGTGACGCTCGCGATCTTACCCTGAACGCGCGAGTTGACGGTGTAGCGCTCAACGACGCTTTCCCACGGGTCGGGCAAAAGCTGTTTGTAGCCGAGCGAGACACGTTCACGTTCGCGGTCGAACTTCATCACCTTGACCTGCACGGTCTCGCCGACTTTGAAAAGCTCGCCGGGGTTTTGCATACGCCCCCACGACATATCAGTGACGTGCAGCAGGCCGTCGATGCCGCCGAGGTCGACGAACGCGCCGTAATCGGTCAGATTCTTGATTTGGCCTTCAACGATGATGCCCTCTTCGAGTTGATTGAGCGTCTGACCTTTGCGGCCTTCGTTCTGCTCATCGAGCACCGCCTTACGCGACAGCACGACGTTAGAGCGCTTGCGGTTGAGCTTGATGACTTTGGCTTCGATCTCTTGGTTGCGCAGTGATTCAAGATTGCGCACCGGGCGCGTATCCACCTGCGAGCCGGGCAGGAAGGCGGCGACGCCGTCGACATCCACCCGCAAACCGCCTTTGACGCGCTCGATGATGCGGCCCTTAACTGGTGTGCCATCCTGGTAAGCCTTTTCCAATACGTCCCACGCGCGCATCCGCACGGCGTCGGCACGCGAAAGAATCGGCACGCCTTCCTGCGACTCCATGCTCTTAATCAGCACTTCGACCTCGTCGCCACGCTTGACCGTCAGTTCACCGTTTTCGGTGAACTCTTCCTGATTGACGATGCCTTCTGATTTGAAACCGAAGTCGATCACAACTCCGCGTTCAGTGATGCCGACGACTGTGCCGCGCACGACAGAGCCTTCCTGAAAGGCCGCCTGCTCCTGCTCGTACTGGTCGAGCATCGCGCCGAAATCAAAGTCGCCGCCGCTGCGTGTTTCGTTGTCGTTGTCGTCATCGTCGGAGCCTTGCGGCGGAGAACTGTTGGGGGCACGGCTAGCGGCGGTTGCCGGGGCAGCGGAGGCTCCGGATGAGTTGGTATTTGAGGAAGCGGCAACATGTGCCGCTTCGCCCACTTCGGTCGGCTGGCTTGACGCATTGCTCTGGGTTTGATTGTTGATGGTTTCGCCGTTAGACGGCTTAGTTTCTTCAGTGGACATGCAAACTCCTGTCAGACTCCTCCTGGAAATTACAGCGCGTCGCAGAGCATCTCGCGCTCCCCCGGCCCCGCTCCACAAATGAGACTCGCATATTGGCGAAGAATCCCGTCACTCCATCAGGTGGGGATGGTATACGTGTCTCCTGCTTTGCGTGGGGTGATTGGCCGGATGCGAAAGATTTTGAGGCAGGGGATGGGAACCTTCCTGAAGGTGCAAAAACAGACCACCAAAAATTTCTATTTCCGTCGTGTCCGTGGATCACCTGCGTGATCCGCCAATCACCTGCCATTCTGACCAGGTAGTGGGGCAATTTACACGGCTGAACAACGACGTGTCAAGGCAATGAGTGGGATGCAAAAGAGGTTAGCCATTCATTAGAGATGTTACGAGCGTGCCAACCGCCTCATCTTCGGCACGACCCCACCCCTTCCGACAACCCAACTGACTTCAACAAAAACGGCGACGCCGGTTAAGAAC
>JACDEG010000719.1 GCA_013816505.1 Pyrinomonadaceae bacterium
CTGCAACTCAAGTGGAGCCTGTTTACCGGCCCCTGTCCCCCGGCACCCGGCCCCTGTCCTGCTATTCGTAGCGGAGCGATTCGATGGGGTCGAGACGCGCGGCTTTCCACGCCGGCCAGAGGCCGAAGATCATGCCGATGCCGACGCTCGCGACGAACCCGGCGATGGGCGCCCACAGTGGAACATACGACGGGATGAAGAGGCTGATTAAAAAAGTCGTGCCCCAGCCGAGCGCCAGACCGACCAGCCCGCCGACGCCGGTCAGCGTCATCGCCTCAATCAAAAACTGCCACAGGATGTCTTTGCGCCGCGCGCCGATGGCCTTGCGCACGCCGATCTCGCGCGTCCGCTCCGTGACTGAGACGAGCATGATGTTCATCACACCGATGCCGCCGACCATCAGACCAACCGACGAGATGGCGACCATCGCAATCGCGACGCCGGCGGTGATTGAGCGGAACTGGTCGATGATCGAGTCGGCGGTCGCCATCCCGAAGTTGTTCGGCGCGGAGAACGGGACTTGGCGGCGCACGCGCAGAAGGTCGACGATCTGATCCTTCGCCTCTTCGATCATGTTTGGACGCGCGACGGCGAGGATGAAGATGTCGTCCTCGTTCGGCTTCAGCTTACGCGCGACATTGAATGGAATATAGATGCCGTTGTTGATGTCGTTGCTGCCGTCGCCGCCGAGGAGTTGCTCGCGTTTCTCTAACACGCCGATGACGTGAAACTCCGTCCCCCCGATGTCGATGGCCTTGCCAACTGGCGCTCCTTCGGGGAAGAAGTCTTCGACGACGCGCCCGCGTATGACGCAGACGTTTTGTTTGGTGTCATTCTCGAACTGCGTGAAGAACCGCCCGTCGGAGAGCACCTCGGTGCCAGCGCGCATGAAGTCCGGCAGCGTGCCTTCGAGCCGCACCGCTTCGGAGGTCTTGCCTTCGGTCGAGACTTTCAGTTTCTGCCCAAAGAAGTTATTGCTGATGTCGAGAAAGGGCACGGACACTTCTACCGCCGGAAGCAGCGCAATCGCCATCGCGTCGTCGTAGGTCATCTCTTTGCGCATCCGCTCTTCGCGCGAGCGCCGCCCGATCTGGATGCCCGGCTGGTACTTGGAAAGGAAAATCGAGCGCGTGCCGAACGACTCGATCTCTTTCTTTAACGCCTCGTCGATCCCGCTGATGATCGAAGCAATCGCCATCACCGTCCACACCCCGATCACTACGCCGACCACGGTCAGAAAAGACCGCAGCTTGTTGGTGCGCAGCGTCTGAAGCGCCATCTTCAGGTTTTCGTAAATGTCACTGCGGAGTAATTTCATAAACAGTTTTGAGTTTTCAGTCTCAATTCGTTAGCAGCACGGCAATGCGCTTTTGCTGAAAACTGAAAACTGAAAACTATGTCAGTCTGCGCGAAGCGCCTCAATCGGGTCGAGCTGCGCCGCCTTCCACGCCGGAAAGATGCCGGAGACGACGCCGATCAAGCCGGAGACGCCGACCGCGACGATGACAGCGGTGACAGAAAGGTACGTCGGGATCAGGAACGCCGAGACCACTCGGCCGAGTGTCCATGCGAGCAGCACGCCGGTCGCGCCGCCGATGGCCGAGAGCGTAATCGCCTCGACCAGAAACTGCTTCAACACGTCCGTGCGGCGTGCGCCGAGTGCTTTGCGGATGCCGATCTCTTTCGTCCGCTCCGTCACCGATACCAACATGATGTTCATAATCACGATGCCGCCGACGACGAGCGCAATTGCGGGGACGGCGATGGCGACGATGAAGATCGTGCCGAACAGACGGTCGCGCAAGCCGGTGATAGCGTCCGGCGTCATCACGCCGAAGTTGTCTTTCTCGCCCGACCCTAAGCGGCGGCGGTTGCGCATCAGTTGCCGCGCTTCTTCAACCGCGGCGGTGAACATGTCGTCGCTCTTCGCGGTGCCGACGATGTAGAACGAGCGCCATCGAATCAACTCGCCGTAGTTCCTACGGTATGTCCTGATTGGCAGCGTCACAAAGGTATCCTGCGGCATGCCGAACACCGTGCCCTTCGCCACCGCGACGCCGATCACGCGGTAGGGCCGGCCGGCGACCGTAATCTCCTGCCCGACTGCTGAGCCGACCGGGAATAGTTTGTTCGCCACGTCAGCGCCAATGAACGCGACGCGCGACGCATTTTCGTCCTCGGCGGAAGAGAAGTAGCGACCATCGGCGACGTCAATCTTTTCGATGTCGGCAATGATCGCCATCGCGCCGTCGACCCGGACTTCTTCGATCACCTCCGAGCCGCGTTTGACCTGCGAGCCTTGCGGGCGCGCTTTCGCGCCGAGCTTATCCGTCAGCGTCAGGCGCGTGCGCAGATACTCGTAGTCCTCGAACGTCAAATCCTTGTTGCGGCGCTGCGCGGCGGCTATCGAGTCGGTGTCCTTCCAGTCCTCGAAGCCGAAGCGCTGGATGGTGTAGGACTTCGCGCCGATGCCGGCGATTTTCTCGTCGACGTAGGCATTGAAGCCCTGAATCAGCGACACGACCACGACCACCGCCGCGACACCGATAATCATGCCCAGCAGCGTCAGCGCCGAGCGTAGCTTATGCGCCCAGATTGCGGCGATGGCGAGTTTAAGAGTCTCAATTAGTTTCACGGTGGATGTGTTACGTTACGGCAAAAGGTTTAGTTGCACCAAGAAGGGGGGAC
>JACDEG010000262.1 GCA_013816505.1 Pyrinomonadaceae bacterium
GACGGATGGTGAGAGACAGGGCGAAACATTCTTCTCTTATCACACGTCACTTGTCACACGTCACCGCTTTAAGCTGCTTGCGATCAACTTTGCCGCGGTCATTCTTAGGCAGCGAAGAAACGAACTCGACCCATCGCGGATACTTGTAGAGTGCGATTTTTGATTTGACGAAATCCTTGATCGACTGCGCCATCTCTTGATTCGCGGTGTGTCCTTCGCGCAGCACGACGAAGGCCTTCGGTTTGACGAGTCCGTCGCCCGCGTCGTGACCGACGACGGCGCATTCGATCACCGCGTCGTGTTGCAGCAGGCAGTTCTCAATCTCGATTGGCGCGACATAGACGCCGGAGACTTTCAGCATGTCGTCGGTGCGGCCGTGATACCAGTAATAGCCTTCACGGTCGACGTGGAACTGGTCGCCCGTCGTGCACCAGTCGCCCGCGAACGTCTCCTTCGAATTCTCGTGCGCCTGCCAGTAGCACAAGGCCGCCGAGTCGCCATTGATGCGTAGCGTGCCCATCTCGCCGATTGCAACCTTGCGTCCCGCGGCGTCGACGACCTCCGCCTCGTAGCCCTCGACGACGCGCCCCAGGCTTCCCGGCTGCACGTCTCCGGGGCGATTCGTGATGTAAATGTGGAACATCTCCGCCGAGCCGATGCCGTCGTAAATCTCGACGCCGAACAACTCCTTCCACCGCGTATACAACTCGATTGGCAAAGCTTCACCCGCCGACAGGCACATCCGCAGGCTTGATAAATCCTTTGCCGCCGTGCTCTCGGCGTTGAGCATCCCGTTAATCATCGTCGGCACGCTCGTCAGCACGGTCGGTTTGTATCGTTCGATTACCTCGAATATCTTTTCCGGCGTCGAGCGTTCCGCGAACAGCGCCGTCGCGCCGCCGACCGCGAACGGGAAGAGCAGGTTCGTCCCCGTCGCGTAACCGAAGAACAGCTTCGGGACCGAGACGGTCAGATCATGCTCGTTGATGCCGAGCGTGCGCTTCGCATAAACCTCGGTGTTGAATGGCAAGTCGTGATGCAGATGCACCGCGCCCTTCGGGTGGCCGGTCGAGCCGGAAGTGAACAGCCAGATCGCCGGATCGTCGCGGTGCGTATCGGCGGGCGTGAGTTCGTCCGGCATCGCCGACACCGTTCGCGCGAACGAAGTAAAGTCTCCGCTCTCACGTCCGACGACGAGCACGCCGTGCAGATGCTTCGCGCCCCGCGCCGCTTCGGTGAAGGTGTCAAGCAGCGACTCGTCAATCACCGCGACGCGCGCCCGCGTGTATTCAAGGTAGTAGCTGTAATCAACCGCCGGCAGCAGCGGGTTGACCATTGTGACAACAGCCCCGACGCGGCTCACGCCGAACCACGTCCACACAAACTCCGGGCAGTCCGCGAGCGCGATCAGCACGCGGTCTTCTGCTTCGACATTCAACTCGCGCAGAGCATTCCCCGCCCGATTCGACATCCGCACCGCCTCGCCGTAAGTGTACGTCTCATCACGAAAGTAGAGACATGTCTGACCCCCGCGCCCTTCCTCGACATTGTGGTAGAGGAAGTATTCGGCCATGTTGAAGCGTTCGGGAAATTCGATGTTCATTGTCCGAGGCTCTGGTGATTCGAATTCAAGCGGCTGCCATTGTTGCCGGCATCTGATCCCATGTGCGTCCTTCAAGTTGGCGTCCGGCCTGTTTTTTATTCACTCCACCCCATTGTTTAAAGAAGAAAGGAACTTTAGCGGCCAGACATTGATCCCGAACATCCAGGACCCACTCCTTACGCATCACGCGCGCGCCGGGGCCGGACTCGCCTCCGACGATTACCCAGTCCATGCCTCGTAGATCGAGATTGGAGAGAGGTCCAAGAAGCGGCTCAAGTGAAAGAAACTTGACGCGCGCCCCGGTTTCGCGCAGATGATCTATGCGAAACGTATAGTCCTGATTTTCGACGCTAACGCCCATCCAGATTTGCGGGCACCACGGCAACTGTGAGCTTAACTGCTGCAACCGCTCGGAGCGTTTAGTCAGCACTTGGTAACAATGCCAATGCGCGCGAACCATCACATCAAACACCTGTTGAATGTAGTCGGCTTTGATGCCCTTGTGGAACAGATCACTCATTGAATTCACAAAGATGACCTGTGGCTTTTTCCAGCGCAACGGTAAGTCTAGTGCATGAGGTTGAAGAGTGAGAGAGAAACCGTTGGCATAGTTCGGCTGTCCCATCGCTTGCAGGCGAAAGGAAAGTCGCTCTGCATAACAGTGCTTGCACCCCGGACTGATTTTCGTGCAGCCCGTGACCGGGTTCCAGGTTGATTCTGTCCACTCAATATTAGATTTCGTTGCCATTAACGTGCACCCCGCGTGCGGTATTTATCGAATATGTCTTTAACAATATCGCTCGCCACGGCCTTTTGCGAAGCGAAGAAGAGGTAATAAACTTCGGCGCCTGTTTTATTGCGCATAGGAATTGGGCGGGCGACGTGTTTGAAGCCTGCAACTTCCTTCAACCGTTTTTGAAAGCCATTAACAATAACTTCATTATCCTCTTTCTCCTGCAACCCAAATAGATTTCGCTCTGCTGTGTAAGCAATGTTGCGCCAGGAGTCATCTCCCCAGAAGGCGTTCATACGTTTGACGCCAAGTTCACTGACCTTATCTGGATTCTTCCAGAGCGCGTTTCGATTCATGTCCATAATGGGAAAATTCAGGAACATGTCAATGCTTTTCATCTGCCCCGCTGTAGCGATTACTTCCCAATTTAGATGCAGACCATATGGGTCTAATAAACATAAGCCCCGCCGGTAGCCCTCGTATTTAATCTTTGGAAAAATATCCTTCAGCAAAACTTTATTACAGTCGCCTGTATAGAGATACACGTTCGTCCTCTGACCTACAATCTGTTTCAAAACATCTATTTTCTCGCTGTCTAAATCAACGAGATGAAACTCTCGAAACGGTGGAGTTATGACAAGTGCATTGAGGGGGCTGCCGGCTACTGGCTGTCTGCTGATCTTAGAGATGTGAACGCCTGCGCCAGCAAAAGCATCAACGTACACATGGTAAAGGTTCTTCTGCGCTGACAATATAGTGGAGTACGCCGTAGCGTACTCCTTTACAATATCGAGCTTTACCTCAGACCAGTAACCTATCTCATCGAATTGCACCGATGCTTGACGACCTTTCTTCATTTGAGAATCTCCTTGTGAGGGTTAGAGATTGCGTTGAACTTCTCGGAGCGAGAAGGCTGATTTCGATGCCCTTATTTAGCAAAAGGACAGCCCGCGCCGCCGTGCTTCGTGTCGAGGTAAGTACGTGCTTCCCAAAGTTCGGGGAAGAACTTTTTGTCGAGTGTCGTGCGTAAATACCCGACGCCTTCAGAGCCGCCGGTGCCGGGTTTGGTGCCGACCATGCGCTCGACCATCTTGACGTGGTGCAGACGCCACAGTGAGAAGTATTCGTCGTGCGCGATCAGGCTCTCGGCCAGCTTGAACTCTTCGTAGCGGTCTTCAAAGTGAGTGATGATTTCGAGCACCGCGCGGGTGCGTCTGCCGTAGAGTTGAAGGCGTTCCGCGTCCGTGTGTGTCGTCCCGTCGGCGGGCGCGTCGAAGCCGCGGCGGCGGAGAAGTGAGTAAAAAGCGTCGCCGAGCGTCGGCGCTTCGACGCGGGCGGCGAGCCGCGCGTGCGCGAAGTCGTCGTCGTGGAAGGCGCGGAGGATCGAGTCGTCTCTGAGGCCCGACGCGAACTCGATTTCGCGGAACTGCATCGACTGAAAGCCGCTCGCCGGGTTCAGTTCGTCGCGGAAGCCGAGGAAGTTGAGCGGCGTCATCGTCTCAAGCAGGTGAATCTGGGTGACGAGAATCTTCTCGATCTCGACAACGCGCTCGATGGCGCGCGTCGCCACCGCCACACGATCACCATCCATCGCGATGATGGCGGCGTCAATCTCGTGGAGTACCTGTTTGAACCACAGTTCGTAAGTCTGGTGGATCGTGATGAACAGCAGTTCATCATGGTGCGCCGGGTCGGACAGGCACCCCTGCAACTCGATTAAGTCGGCGACACGCAGATATTTGTTGTATGACAAGGGCATAAGCTAAGAGATGAAGGACTCTGGAGGGATGAGGGCGGAGGGATGAGGGATGAACCCAGGAATACAGAATACAGAACACAGAATACGGAACACGGAAGATACCAGGCGGCGTGGTTCCTGCTGTGTGCTATGTGCTGTGTGCTGTCTTCAGGTTTTTATTCATCCTTCATCCCTCCGCCCTCATCCCTTCTTAGAACGCTGCCGTTGCGGCTTCGTGCGCGGCGTAGGCGCGTGTGTCGGTGATGGCGCGGAGTTCGCGGACGATGATTTCTAATTCTTCGTCCTTCGTGTAGAAGTGCGGCGAGATACGGACGCCGGCGCCGGGTCGGTAATCAACGATAATTTCGCGGCGGATCAATTCTTTGGTGACGGCGGCGGCGTGCTCGACCGCGACGGTGACGGTGCCGCCGCGCCGTGCGGGGTCGCGCGGACTGGTGACATGGAAGCCCTCGGCTTCGAGCATCTCGATCAATCTCGTCGTTTGTCGGACGCTCTTGGCGCGAATCCGTTCGACGCCGATCTGGTTGATGATTTCGTAGCCGCTCCGTGCGGCGTAGAGCACCGGAATCGCGGGCGAGCCGTGCAGGAATCGCGCGACGCCGGGGGCGTAGCGGATCGGCGCGGCCTCGAACGAGAACGGCGCTTCGTGCGCCATCCAGCCGGTGATCTTCGGCTCTAATTTCTCGTGCAGCCGCGGCGCGACATAGAGGTAGCCCGCGCCGGGGCCGCCGCACAGCCACTTCACAGAGCCGCCGGTCGCGAAATCCACGTCGAGTCTTTTGACGCTGAACGGCACCGTGCCCGCCGATTGATACGTGTCGAGCACGACGAGCGCGCCGACCTCGTGCGCCCGTTCGGTGATCGCGCGCGCGTCCTGTAAAAAGGCGCTCTTGAAAAGGACATGCGAGACGGGGACGAGCAGCGTCTCTTCGTCAATCGCGGCAAGCATGCGTTCAAGCGACACGGTGATGCCGTCATCCGATTTAACTTTCTCGATGCGGAAACGCCCTTCGCGCGCGTGCGCTTCGTAGACGTACTTGACGGACGGAAACTCAAGCTCGGAATAGACGATCTTGTTGCGCTTCACTTTGCCCGGCGTCTCGTGCGAATCGGTGTCGAAGCAGGAGAGGATCAGCGCCTGACAAACCGAGACGTTCTGGTGCATCACCGTTGTGCCGGCGTCCGCGCCGATGACGCGCCCCACTTCGTCGCCGACGGTCAGCGGCATCTCCCACCAGCCTTCGGCCCACGCGCGCACGCCCCGCGTCGCCCACACGTCGGCGTATTCGTGCATGCGTTCGTAGGTTGCGCGCGGCATCGCGCCGAGGCTGTGCGAAATCAGGTAGACCGTCTTTTCAAGAATCGGGAATTCGCGTCGCCACGCTAAAAGCTCGTCCGTCAAAAGTCGCCTCCTCCTTACACGCTCGCCATCAGCTCATCTGTAAAGAAGTATATTCCGCTCATCAGCTAACGTCCACGCACCCCGCGCTTCGGGCAAACCTGATAAACTCGTCCGCGCCGGAACGAAAGAACGTAAGCACCTGACCAAAAGTTTTTCAGGACGAGCATCAAATAAAAGCACCGTCGCGAATGGCGTTCACTTTTGCCTTTTACCTTTTTACTTTTGCCCTACTGCTTATGTGGCATCCCGCGAACCCCATCCGTCACACGCTCCCCCAAACCCGCTGGCCGACCGCTGACGAGGCGGCGCAATCAGTCCTCTTCCAGCCGCTCAAAATTAATTCAATCACGCTCGAAAGTCGCACGTGGGTGCCGGCGATGGTGCCGTGGCGCGCGACCGAAGACGGCTCTGTAACCAGGGCGAATCTCGACTGGTATGGAAGGTTCGCCGAAGGGCGACCGGGCGCCATCGTCGTCGAGGCGACCGGCGTCCGCGATGTCGCGAGTGGGCCGCTACTGCGGATCGGCCACGACCGCTACATCCCCGGCCTGCGCGAACTGGTCGAGACCGTCCGCCGCGCGAGCGACGGCCACACGCGACTGCTGATCCAGATCATTGACTTCCTCGCCGTCAAGCGCCGCCCCGAAAGAGGGAAATTCTTCGAGCGCTTTTTCGCTTTGACCGAACGCCACCGCCACGCGCTCGCCGATGCGGGCCGAGACGAAAGCTGGTTGTCAAAAGGTGAAATGGAGGTGCGCGACTTTCTGATGAATGCGCCCGACCAAATTATTGAGAGTGTGCTTGACGAGCGCGAGCTTGAGTCGTTGCGCCAAGGCTACCGCGAGCGCGTGACCGACACGCACCTCGATTACATCCGCGATCTGCCACGGGTGCTCCCAAGTATCTTCGCGGCGGCGGCGGCGAGGGCGCGCGAGGCCGGCTTCGATGGCGTCGAGTTGCACTACGCGCACGCATATACGATGGCCTCTTTCCTCAGTGCGCGGAACACGCGACCGGATACTTACGGCGGCGCGCGCGAGAACCGCGTGCGTCTGCCGCTCGAAGTTTACCGCGCGGTCCGCGAGCGCGTCGGGCGCGATTACACGGTCGGCGTGCGCTTCCTCGGCGACGAAGTAATTGAGGGCGGCAATCGAATTGACGATGCCGTCTATTTCAGTCGCGAGTTCGCACGCGCCGGCTTCGACTACCTTTCGATTTCAAAGGGCGGAAAGTTTGAGGACGCGAAGCAGCCGAAAGTCGGCCACGCCGTCTACCCGTACACCGGCCAGAGCGGCTATGAATGTATGCCGACGACCCTCTCCGATGCGCGCGGTCCATTCGCGCGCAACATCCCGCTCGCCGCCGCGATCAAGCACGCGGTGAACGACGACGGCCACCGGACGCCCGTCGTCGCCTCCGGCGGACTCGCGACGTTCGAGCAATGCGAAGAAATCTTACGGCGCGGAGAGGCCGACATTATCGGCGCCGCGCGACAGTCTCTCGCTGACCCGGATTGGTTTCTGAAAATAAGATCAGGGTGTGGTGAAGAAATTCGCCGCTGCACATATACGAATTATTGTGAAGGACTGGACCAGTCGCACAAGCAGGTGACGTGCAAGTTGTGGGATCGCGTCGACCTCGACGAGTTGGGCGTGAGTTTCAGTGACGACGGTCGTCGCCGCCTGCTCGCGCCACGTTGGGAACGGTGACGGGACTTCGAAAGGCTGCCGAGGGGCGTTTACTTGCGTGCACGGATGCTGGCAATTATCCACAGCAGCAGGACGCCGAAACTAAGGAATACCGCGCTTGGGTGCTGGCGATTCGTGACCAATGTGTCAACGTCCAACAGCACGCTGGCAAGCGCGCCCGCGATCATCATTCCGCTGAGGATGTTGAAGCTGCGCTGCGCGAGCGCCAGGCGCGAGACGAAGAACAGCACCAGCAGTGAAAGAATCAGTGAAATGTAGACCATGTTGACGTGACCCTCCGTGAATAGCTTACACCCGTCCAGCGTTCATCGCGGCTTCGTACGCCTCGATGAATGTCGGGTCGCGGCGTTTCAGATTTTCGTAATCAATCTTCTTACTTCTGGTCATCAACTTGTACGCGAAATCGTATGGAGCGAGGTGCATGTAGTCCTTCGCGTGCTCGAACCAGACGAGGCTTTCATCAGCCGCCTGTTGATACGCTTCGATGACGGGCTTCCGCACCCGTTCAAATTCCACGAGCGCCGCTTCCAGATTGCGCACGCCGTCGAAACTCCGGAACAAAGCAATCGCGTCTTCAAGCGCCAGCTTGGTGCCTGACCCGATGGAAAAGTGCGCGGTGTGCAGCGCGTCGCCGAGGAGCACGACGTTGCGGTGGTGCCAGTGCTGATTTTTGACGAGTAGAAAGTTGATCCAGCGCGAATTGTTCGAGAGTAACTCGTGACCGCCGAGGTCTTCGCGGAAAACTCCGGCGAGGTAACCCTGCGCGTCGGCGTCGCTCATCCCTGCCAAGCCGGCACTGTCCCATGTTGCCTGATCGCACTCGACGACGAAGGTGCTTGTTTGTTTGTCGAACTTATAAGAGTGCGCCGCGAAGACGCCCGCCTCCGTTTCGCGGAACGTCAGCGTCAGTCCGTGGAAGAGTTGATGCGTGCCATACCAAATGTACTTGTTGTGCCGCGTGCTCAGAGAAGGTTGAAAGAACTCGCTGAACCGCTGCCGCAGTTCGCTGTTGACGCCATCAGCGCCGACAACTAAATCGGAGTTCTCGACAAGCGAATCAACGTCCGTGACGTTGGCGCAAAAGCGCAGATTGACGCCCGCCTCCTCGCACCGCTGCTGCAAAATGCCGAGCAGCTTGATGCGCGCGATGCCGGAAAACTTGTTGCCGCGCACCGTAATTCTCTCGCCTCTGTGCACCACGTCGACGTTATCCCATGTCTCGAAGCTTTCGGTGATGCGCCGGTAGGTTGCTTCGTCGGTGCTCTGAATGTAGGACAGCGTTTGGTCGGAGAAGACCACGCCCCACCCGAACGTGTCGCCGGGCGCGTTCCGCTCCGTCACCGTAATCT
>JACDEG010000720.1 GCA_013816505.1 Pyrinomonadaceae bacterium
GCGGCATCGCCCCCGACTCCGGTTTAGTGTGCTTGTCGAATTTGCGATGATGCCCCATCGCGCCCCACACGGACGCGATTAACAGTTTTTCCGGCAACAGTTCAAGCAGCCACGCGCGAAAGGGGTGCGCTTCAGACAGCAACAACAAACCGGAGATTGTCTCGTGCCGGATAAGTTGCCTGATCTCGCGCGCGCCCTTCACCATCTCTTGAAAGTGGCTACTCGCCTTTCCCAAGTCCTGCATCCAGCCGTTGGCGCGCAACGCCAAACTGAACGTCTCAAACGTATTCGGGTCGAGTTCCGCATTCTTCAGAGCAGTGCGACCCACCGTGCCAGCCAAAGCACTGCATGCCGCGGCCACATCCCGGCTGTGCTGTGTCAGTAACGCGTAATCGGGCGGTACGTCTCCATGTTTTAGCCGGTCATACGATTTTGCGAGGAGCCTCATGCCGGTCGCTCCTTTGAATGAACTAAAGCAATCGGATTGAAAATTCCGCACCCCATTGCCCGCCTGCCGCCGAGACCGAGGGTTTGGAGTCTGATGGAATCGTCGTCGCTTAAGTCGTGCGCGGCGAGGGAGAAGCCGATGATGGTGCGGTCTTTGATTTTGAGGACGCGGCGACGAAAGCGGCCTTCGTCGTCGTGGGGTAGGTCGAGCGTGGCGTTGATGCCGAGCGCGGCGAGTTGGCGGCGGGCGGCGTCGAGGAAGGGTTCAGGTTCCATGTGGTGCTTGATCGTCACGACGCGCGCATAGAGGGACGCGGCGGGCGTGAGTGGTCGCGCCGAGGGGATGCCGAGGCGGAGCGGGTGGCCGTCAATGTTGAGTCGTTTACCGGCGAGCGGTAGCAGCGCGGCGTAAGCGTGTGCGGGCGCACGCAGGTACAGTGCGCCGCCGCGCGTCGGGAGCGCGATCATCCCTTCGCGCCACGGGACGCCGCTGATGAGTTCCACCGCCAGCCAGCGCGCGCCGTGCAGGTCGGGCAGATGGCGCGTGATGGCGGAGTAGAGCGCGTAGCCGTGATCGGCGGGGAGGCGGCGCCCTTCGACGGGGAAGCGGATGGCGACGTGGGGCGTCGGGGATGTTTCAGTCATCTCAAAGTTTGTGATCGCGTGCTGCATGTTTCAATCCTCACGGGTTAGTTCAAATCAATCGCTCTGTGGCGCGTGGGGTTTATCTTACAAGTGACGGCGGACAGGTACGGGGCGTTTGTGGAAATTTATTTTTCGGCTCCTGTTTCCTCGTCGCCGTCGTAGAGCGTCAGCGCCTCGCGGTATGTGGCAGCGATTGCACGGCGCAGTTCGGGCGGGGAGAGAACTTCAACCTCGGCGCCCCAACCGAGGATGAAGCGTTGGAGGCCGCGACCGCGCGCAACGGTCATCTCGATGGTCGTTGTTTCGTCCGCACCGTCCGCCGCGGTTGTGCGGGGCGTGCGCTCGATGGTGCGCTGCGACGGGTGAAAGGTGCGCTCGGCGAAGACGCGCGCCGTTTGTCCGCGTGCACGCAGTCGCACCGTCAGCGGCTCGCCGTGGATGCCGTTAAAGCAGTTCGCGGTGAGGTAGGCGCGCAGATTGAAATCTTTCGGGCGCGTGAAGGTCTCGCCCGTCTCGCGCAGAGACCGAATGTGATCCACCGCGAAGGGGATGATTCTTTGCCGAAGGTGGTCGAAGGCAATGACTTTCAGCGTCGCGCCGTCGGGGTCGAAGTAGACAGCATACGGCTCGATGGTGCGCTCACTGGTCGTATCGCTCAACAGCGTGTAGTAGCGGAGGCGGACGCGGCGGCCTTCGAGCGCGGCGTTCGTCAGTCGCTCAATCGTTTCGGCGTGGGGCGCAAAGTCTTTGGCGGGCACTGACGCCGAGCCGAAGACCGGCGCGAGCGCGTCCAACTTGTTGCGCACGGCGGCGGGGAGCGACGCACGCACCTTTTTCAGCATGCTCTCGCCGTAGCGCGCGAAGGGCGTCGCCCCGGCGGCAGTCAGCCCCGTCGCGGCGATGGCCTCTTGCGCCAGCACCAGCGTCGCCGCCTCGCCGGGCGTGAGCGGCGGCGGCATGTAGCGATAGCCGTCTCCATAGCCGTAGATGATTTCACGTCCACGCCGCTCCGAGGTGATCGGATATGGCTTCGACAAGGCATCCATGTCGCGCCGAATGGTCTTGCGGTTGACATTGAAAGTGTCCGCTAACTCCGCCAGCGAGTGCGGACGCTCAGTCAGCATCAGCAGGGTGCGACCGATGCGTTCGGTTAAGTTGCCGCGATGAGACATGGGCGAGAACCTCCAAGTGTTGCCGCGCGACGCCCTCAAACGGGACAACGGGCCGGGGCGAGTTGCTGCTTTCGAGCGCTAACTTGAATGTTGAATGGTGAAGAACGGCTGGTGTAATACAGAGGCACAGAGATGAAGACACAGGGCACACAGAGGAAAGAATACAGCACACAGAATACAGAATACGTGTCGCAACGCTGTCCTCTCTGTGACCTCCGTGTAACCTCTGTGTCTCCGTGTTATAGCTGACTATCATCGACACACGAGCAGCGCGGCGATGGTGGAGAATCGTTGCCGTCAATCTTCGCTTTGATTCTGCTGGCGTGCCCACTCGCGCACATGGCGCAGCCAGACAGTGCTTTTGGTCTCTTCACTGTCTTTCAGGAAACGAGTCGCGACCGCGTCCGTC
>JACDEG010000263.1 GCA_013816505.1 Pyrinomonadaceae bacterium
GGTGAGAGCCGTCACGGAACTGCTCAAACAGCAAACAAGCCTCTGGGAGTTGCTTGATTGTAGTCTTAAACTCAATCTGGAGGCATGTTTATGAAATGTGTCCCGGCTTCAGCTGACATCCAGCATCTGACATCTGATTTTTATGAGAGTCTTGGGCATCGATCCAGGTAGCGAGACAACCGGCTGGGGCGTGGTCGAGGGCGACGGCGGGCATTACCGCCTGATCGACTTCGGGGCGATTAAAGCACCGCCGCGCGAGCGGTTCGCGGCGCGCCTGTTGAAGATCAGCAACGGGCTGGAGACTCTGATTAAGAAGTTCGCCCCGGACGTGTGCGCGGTTGAAGAAGCCTTCTTCGCGGTCAATCCGAAGACGGCGCTCAAACTGGGACACGTACGCGGAGTGGCGCTTCTAGCGGCGGAGCGCGCCGGTGTCGAAATCGCCGAGTACTCGCCGCGTCTCGTAAAGCGGACGGTGGTCGGCTACGGGGCCGCCGAAAAGCATCAAGTGCAGGAGATGGTGCGCGTGCTGCTGAAACTCGCCGACGGGCCGCAACCGTACGACGCCTCCGACGCTCTGGCAGTTGCGATCTGCCATTTCCATCATGCCGGTATTCAGGCGCGCATCCGCCCCGGCGCCGCCAGCGTCAAACTCGCCGCATTGCTGGCCGCGAACCCGCGCTCTCGCCGCCGCGTTCGTCGCTGACTTTATATGATCGTTTGCGCTTGTACCGTGTTCGCTGCTCAAGCGTTCCAGTCGTCTCCTTCAGCCTCACCAACTCACAGAGGAGTATCCCTTCATGCGTTTCATCGCCTGTCTCACAAGATTGCAATTCAATGTCTTAACCTTACGACTCTGCTTTACCGGTCTGTGCGTGTTGCTGTTAGCCTGCGCGGTCGTCGCGCCGTCGAACGCGCAAGCCCTTAAGCGTCGTGCGCTCACAGGTCGTAACGTCGCCGTCGTCGTTGATGAGCGGCTGGCGGTGCTACGCAGCGAGCCGACGCTCTCCGCACCACTTACGCAGCGGCTGAGGCGTGGGCGCATGGTGACGATCATCGGCACGCGGCGCACGGCGGACAGCGTGACCTTTCACCGCGTCGCGCTCACGCGCCGCACGCGCGGATGGCTACAAGCCGAAAGCATCGCGTCGCCGTTTCGAGCCGGGGATGATGTGCGTCTGCTGAATCTGATTCGCGCTTCAGAAGAGTTCGACCGCATCGCACGCGCGAGTATTTTTCTCGATGCCTTCACGAATTCGCCGCTGCGTCCGGCGGTGTTGATGCTCTACGGCGAAGCTGCCGAAGCGAGCGCTGAAAAACTTTCGCGCGAGGCGCAGCGCCGGCTTGATGATGGGGAGATGAGGGCAAACGGCGCCCCCGCCCACAGCTACTTCCTGAATTACGCGGGGCTGGATCGATTCAACCGGGCCGGCATCAAATTCACGTTCGACCGCGCGACCAAACGCTTCCACTACGACGGCGCGAGTTGGCGTGAAATCATTCGTCGCCACCCGCGGAGCGCTGAATCCGCACCGGCGCGCCAACGCCTTGAATCGCTTTCCGTCGGACCCATTCGGTAAGCTCACACCGCAGTCGTTTCACTCGCGTCATACGGTAGACATCGTGCATCTTGTTTTGCCGGCGGGCGGCCATCTCCGTTTGACGAATGCTACTGTGTCGCGGCGGGCATTCAAGAGGGTTGGGATGATGCTCAAAATCCGACGAGACGGTATTGCAAAATACGGCGCGCGCGGTTAGATTGTCGGCGACTTAACCATAACTCTTCCAAGGTGGAGGTCTCCCCATGAGAACGGGTGCGCCTCTACGTTATTAATAGCGCTGGAGGTGAAGACAAAGTGCCAATCGGAACATGCCCGGAGTGTGAAGCTGAAGTCCACGTTGACACGGACGCCGATAAGGGGGACGCCGTCATGTGCAGCGAGTGTGCGACCGAACTTGAGGTCGTCGGACTCGATCCCGTTGAACTGGATGTCGTCGAAGATGATGACGAGGATGAGGACGAAGAGGAAGAAGAAGTGTAGCAGCGCCTGCCGGCCAACGCTGCCAACAAACGATTGAGCGGTCAGGCCGTAGACGTAGAGCGGAAAGCACATGGCGTGGTGACGGTCGAAGCGGGTCCGGATTCAACTGCTGGATGTTGAATTCCTGAACGCGCGCCGGCAGCATTCCGCCGAGTGCTTTCCGCTTACTTTTTTCGGCCAGTCGCTTGATAACCGGTGCGGCTCTGGCGGACGTTGAGACCGCGCGGGGCTTCGACGCGGATGTTATGAAAGCGTCCGTCACGCCGTTTCTCTTCCGGCGGATAGAAGGCAACGACGTAGGTCGAAGTGACCTCTTCGGCGAGCGTCCTGAACAGCGGCGCGTAATTTTCGGCGGTTGCATAGACGCTCGCCCCTCCGGTTTTCTCGGCGACTGAACTCACGTCGAGCGGCGTCGGAAGCGGAGCGGGCGCGTTCCCTACTGAGGCCAGCAGGCGCGAATACGAAGGCAGTGTCACGGTGTAGATACTGACGCCGGCGTCGTTGGCGCGTTCGATCACCGTCCGCGGTGCGACCGAGTCGCCGACCGGGAAGCCGTCGGTGATGACGACGACGGCGCGCTTCATCAAACGCCGCTCGCGCGTCCGCGGGGCCTTGCGCACGAGCAGCCGGATCGCATCGTCAATCGCGTCGTAGGTGTGTGTCGACAGCCCGTTCGGTTCGTGCGCCAAACGCTCTAAAGCGCGGTCAAGTTTCCGCGCGTCGCCGCTGAAGGACTGAAGCACCTTCGCGCTCATCCCGAAGCTCATCACCGCGAACACGGCCTCGCGCCCCGCGAGGTGTTGCGCGAACGCGCGCATCGCGTCCCCCATCCACCTCAGTTCTTCGCCCGTCATGCTGCCCGAAATGTCGACGGCGAAGACGACCGCCACCGGCCTCGGTTGCCCGCCACGCTTTTCAACGTTGAAGAACGAGATCGGGCGTTCGGCACCGTCTTCGTAGAGCTTAAAGTCTTCCGGACGGAGGTCGCGCACCGGGCGACCCTGCGCGTCAGTCACCGTCACGTCAACCAGCACGAGGTCAGTGTCGACGCGGTAAATTTCATCATCACTAATATCATCCTGAATGACGGACGACGAGTCGCGGGGCGGAGACTTTTTCCCTTGCATCGACTCTGCCGGTTGTTGACCGAGCGCGTCCGGCATTGGCAGCAGCGCCGGCGATGTCAACCACACACCGGCGGCGATGATGAACATCAAGGCTCTGCGCCAACGAAGTGAAAGATGATGAAGTGTTGAGTTGCTTAAAACTGACATAAAACCTCGGCGGCGGACAGGAGCGCACGGGAGTCAATTGGAATTCGTGACTGATACCATCTTAATGCATCGCATGCCGTGTAGGCCAAACCGGAACGCGCGCGCGTCGGCGTGATGAAGAGATTCAACATCGGCATGACCGCGAGTGAGTGTTGCTGCTTGGGCAACACCGGCGCACGGTTCGAGCATCAAGTTTGCACACGCGACCCCGCACCCGCAGAAACCTTCGAGCGGCAGAGCGTGGTCGGTTCGCAAGCGTCTCCGGCATGTTACAATCACCCACCGAGTTCTCGGAAAGGTTGCCGAAAAAATGATTATCAAACCGCTCAGCATCAATTTACGCCAAGCATGCGGCGGCTTTGTGTTGCTGCTGTTATTGACAACAACAGTTGCCATCGGGCAGGAGCGGACCAGCGCGAACGGCGGCGTCAAAGGCCGTGTGCGCGTGGACGGCAACTCCTCGACGCCCGCCGGCGTCGTCGTGATCGCGCGTCAGGGCGAGCGTGAAATCACGCGCGTTGAAACTAATCGGAAAGGCGAGTTCACAATGCAGGGTCTTGAGCCGGGCGTCTACGGATTCACGTTTCGCAAACCGGGGCTGAGCATTGGGCGTTTGGAAAACGTCGAGGTTCGCGCCGGCAAGACTCGCGCGCTGAGCGACCGGCTTTTTTTGACCATCGACGACGGCAGCCTCGCGTTCATCCGCGGCAGCGTCTTCGACGCCAACGGGCGAGTCATGCCGGGGGCGCGAATCGAACTCGCGCTCGTCCGTCCGGACGGAACCGACAAGAAACTTGACGGTCGCGTCAGCAGCGAGAGCGGCCTGTTTGTCTTTCGATTGCCGCCTGACCGGGCGCGTTACCGCGTGACGGTGAAAGCTTCCGGGATGCAACCCGCGACGAGGGAAGTCGAGATTGACGGCGCGGCGCGAACCAATGTCGCGCTCACACTCCGACCTGCTGCGAACTAACGCGGCACAACAGACAACTCACGTGAACGATGCACCGCATTCGAATGATGGACGGACGCGCGAAGAATTTCTGACCGCGCGCCAACTCGCCGCGACCCTTCAGGTGAGCGAATCGACGGTGCGCCGATTAGCAAATCAGGGACGGATCCCTTCGATCCGACTGACGCCGCGCATCCTGCGCTTCCATCTGCCAACTATCCGCGAAGTGCTCAGTGGTAGCACCGCCCCCACGCCCCCATCCACACGCCGCAGCACGGCGAAAGATGCGGGCGAGCCTAGTCCGCAACTCTCCTTCGCCGATTTTTCAAATTAAATTACGGCCTTGACGCCCGCCATCAGCGGCGCGCTGTGCTCTTCACGAATGAAGGGCAACGTGATTGCGTGTCCGGTTCAAGCGGGGCGCTCGGTGCGGCCTCATGATTGATAATAGCTATTTCCTCTCCCACTTCGTTCCGTCCCCGTAAATCACACGCTTGATCTCCACCTGCTCTCCCGAACTTTCTCCGCTTAGCACATTTACATCGACCACCCCATGCGGCCCAGCGGCGCTTTCCACCACCACCTTCTTCCGCTTACCCACGCCAATCCCCACATCGCTCCTAAAGCTATGCCGCCGTAATTCTTTGCCCGTGCCTGCCTCGACAAACACATAATCCCACTCCACCGCTTGCACTTTCTTATCGGCTAGATTCTGCAACTCCACACTGTAGCGGTATCCGTTACCACGTGCCGCCACTCTTGCTGAAGTAGTCTCCCTGCTGGCATCGGGCAGTTGTCGCTGCCGCCGCACCTGCAGCTCCTCCAACTTCTCAACCGGATAACCTCTGTTCTGTGGCGCACGCCGACGCTCGATAGCGATCTGGCGCTGAAGGCGGATGTCATCGAGGCGGTCGGTGGGGCCAGTCTCAGCACGTGGTATGCCGGTCTCTAAAGACAGCCTGCTGGGGCGATACTCGCGCCAATTGAAGCGAATGACTTGCAGAGGGGCCTCATCGTTGACGCGCGTCTGAGCGACATGAGCCGGCGATAAAAAAGCCACAGTTAACAGGAGCAGCAATGTAGATGTACGATTTAGCATATCGGAATTATACTTGCTAATTCGGAAGTGGCGGAAATAAAGCTAAATTCCACGCTCCTTGCCGCATCACCAAATTTGATAAAGTCGAGTATTAAGGAAAGGAGCGGTAGCTCTCACGACTCACGCTCTTTCTCTAACAGTCGCACACGTTCGCGCAGGCGCGCGAGGTCTCGGAAAACAAATTCAAGCACAACGGCGAAGACGAACAGCACGCCGGCGAGTAGTAGCAGCGACGCGCGTGATGACAACAGTCGTTGCGGCGGGCCGGAGAACGCCGCCAACAACAGCGCCAGCAACCCGCCTATGATGATGACTGAGAGTATTCGATAAGGCAGCGCGTGTCGGCGGTTGCTTCGTTGTCGGCTCATCGCACCGTCCGTCGCATGTCCGCCGCCAGCGAGCTGACATCAACCCAGCGCCCGTCACGCTTCAGAAAAATGCGCGGTGCGACGGGAGGGAATCGACGCGCGAACTTCGGGTTGGCGGCGAGCAGCGGTCGCACCGTCGCGCGCTCGCTGGTCGTGACACGCCACTGCCCACCCTCGCGAATCATGTACTGCCGCGCGACGATCTTACCTTCACCGTCCAACGGCTGACGGAGACGCCCGTAAACCACCATCTCGGCCACCGCAAGATCGCCCGCGACGCGCACCGCCCCAATTTCCATCCGGTCGAGTTCGTACATGTCGCGTGAGCGACGCAGAGCGCCGACGAACCGCTCGCGCGTGACGCGGCGCTGCGAGGTCGACGGCAGCACATTATAAAGCGCGTCATAGTCGCCGTCGCGCAAACGTTGGAAGGCTCGTTCGAGCGCGCCTCGCGCCTCCACTTCGTCAGTCGCCGCGCGTGCAGTGTTCGTAGTCGCGACAACCGTCGCGGGGATCGCTACCGCCATCAGAAAAGTGAATAGCGCGAGCGGGGCGAAGGCGGCGATCATTTTTCTCTTCGTCAAGTTTTTACAAAATTTTCTCATAATCTTTTTCGATCTACTTCGTGCCGCCGACTACTCCTTGAAATTAACTTCGGCGTTGTCGGGTTCGATGTCACTGCCGCGCAGTCGGTTGCGCAAGTCGATGAACCACGCGACGAGGCCGAGCGTCGCAATTACAAAGGCGGCGTCAGCGTGGCCGCCCAACCAACTGCCCGCCGCCACCACCAAGCACAAACCGGGGAGCAGTTTCCACGCGCGGTTCAAGCGCGGCGACCGCGACACATAGTCGAGCAGGCGTGTCGAGGCGGAGACGCGGCGACGTGGCAAAGGTCGGTCTGTCTCCGACGGCTCGTCGTCGAGCGGCAGCGTCTCGTCGGTGACAGGCGCGTTGGCGCGGCGGACATTGACTGTGGTGAGTTGGTCTTTGTCGGTCAAAACATTTCAGTTGACGGTGACGGGAATCAACGCTTCTAACGTTCGCGGCGGGAAACAGGAATCATCATTGCACGGCTGGACGCGGATTTTAGCGCGAACCATGCGGGCGCCTTTTTTGGCCGAAGCATCGGCGCTCAGCGGCAAGTTGATCGGCGTCTCTCCTTCATAGACGGCGAGCGGTGTTGCGTCGAAGGCAAACTTCTTCATCAGCGGCGCGGGGTACGTCGGCGCACCGCTGGTGATGCCTTCGCCCGGTGTGACTTCAAGTTTCGTGGCAATTAAAAAAGAGTGCGTCGCCGGGTTCGCGTTGATG
The DNA here is from genome assembly GCA_013816505.1 of Pyrinomonadaceae bacterium. Lineage (GTDB taxonomy): Bacteria > Acidobacteriota > Blastocatellia > Pyrinomonadales > Pyrinomonadaceae > JACDEG01. The sequence continues at coordinate 7,041 of JACDEG010000263.1, forward strand.
TGGAAACCGTCGGCGATGTCGAGTCGCACGGTCGCCTCCGCCGTGCCGCCCGCGCGGATGGCGACTTCGGGGGCACTCGCGCGGACGACATCCGCCGGGACTGCCGCCGCTGTCTCAACCTTAGCTTTCGTCGCCGCTGCCGGAGAGTTGGCGGGCGCGGTGTTCGTCGCCACGCTCTCGCCGCAGGAGCACGCGACGCCGACCAGCGATGCGAAGAGAAGTAGTGCAGGAATCGAGCGTTGTGTCATACGACAGAGTCTAAAGTTTCGGATTGAAAGTCTCAAGTCTGATTCCTAAGCGCCGAGCAGTTATTCAAGCGGGACGGTTTTTGACCACGGCCAGCGACGCGGGCGGCGCGTTAGCAACCGCACCATCATAACGAGCGGCAGCACGATCAGAAGCAGGACGGGAACGAGCGCGATGGCGATGCGAATCAGCCCCAGGGTAATCGCCGCCGCTACGTCGACGCCTTCGCCGAACGCCTCCCGGACACCGTGGAAAAAGCCCGACGTGCTCGCGCTCACGAGCGGCGCGGGTGGTTGCAGCGTGACCTTGATGGTCGAAAGACTGGTCTGGCTTTCGAGGAAACGGCGGCGACCTTCGATCCGTTCGATCTCGGTGCGCACCTCGGCGAGTTCGCTTTGCACTTCGAGTGCGTCGGAGACTTTGTTCGCCTGTTTCATGATTTCGAGGAACTGCGCTTCGAGCGCCTTCTTACTGCGCAGACGCGCGTCGAGGTCAATGAATTCTTCGGTCACGTCCTGCCCCGCGACTTTTTCTTCCCTGACGCGACCGCCGCCGATGGCGCGCACTTCACTCATCACCGCGTCGAACTGCGCGGCGGGCACGCGCACTTCCATCGTCACGACTTCAAACGGTTTTGCGTCGGCGGTCGCGCCGCCCTGTTGCCGCGACTCGGAAGTGACGACAAATCCGCCGCGCGCTTCGGCAAGTGACGCGATGCGGCGCTGGCCCTCGGCGGGCACGTCGGTTTCGATGGAGAGCGTGGCGTTGCGGATGATCTTACGTTCGGTAGCGGTCGGAGTTGTCTGCGAAGCGTCGGCTTGATTGAGCGACACATCCTTCATCGCGACAAGCGTGCCGGTTTTCCCAGCCGACGAGGCCGACTCCCTCAACTCTTGAGCCACCTTCGCTTCGGGTCGTCGCGCCTCCTGTTTTACCGGTTCGCTGTCAAGACTCATCTCGGCGCGCGAGCAGCCGAAGACGGTAAGCAATACGGCGGCGAGAAGGGTCGCTGTTAATGTTCGCATGATATTCCTCCGCAGTCTGGGATTGTGTTGTCGACTTCTGAACGTCCCGCGCCAGGGAAGCTTGCGCGGAAAAGGAGTTCGAGACAAATCTATTCAGGAGCGGTGAGTTGAATCGTGCGGCGTAGGCGCTATCCGTTTGACGATTCAGCCGGACGCCCGCCGAAGAGATTTCTGAGCGACGCCACCATCCGGCGCAGACGGCGCACCACCTT
>JACDEG010000721.1 GCA_013816505.1 Pyrinomonadaceae bacterium
GTGGCTTTGTGCACATCCATGCCGACATAATATTTCTTCATTGGGCTCTCCTTTCGGTATCAGCTGGGTGTCTGAAAGCAACTCCAAGCTACCACCATTGGGGCGCCCTTTCATATATCAGTTAGACAGCGCCTTACAATTTCTTTTCGACCTTTGCCAAAGGGAAATCATGGCTGAATCTAATGAAGTATTTATTGAAACGATCTTCCTCCATAGTCCACGCACGCCCGAACCTCTCCCTGTCTTTACCCGCGCGCGCCGTGTATCTAAACACGACCGTCCAGAATGTACTCTCACCCTTTTTCTTCAAGATGATGCCATATGCTTTACCCTCTAAAGTCTCACGCCGCTGCTCCCAAATTTTATTCAAGGCATCGGGATTTTCACCGGGTTCAAAATATATGCGACCTATACTCCCACACTGCTGCTCAGTGTAGCCGTTCGAGCAGACAAAGGATTCCGCCTCCGCAACAATCTCCGCCTCTTTCGGACTCAGGTTTCGCGGCTCTCCTTTCGTACTTGAAAGCTCAGGTGGAGGCATGGCGGGTGCTTCTACGGCGATTACATTCGTCTCACTTCCAAGCGACTGAATGTAACTGGATAGATGAGCGGCAATGATTCCAAGCAGGAATGCGATAAGTGCAACCGTTAGATGACCAATGAACCGTTTCATATCTTCTCCTCAACTCTCTTCAGCGAAAGCTGTCTAACGCTCGGCATAACCGGCGCGCCAGGGCCGTACAGGATAAAAGATTTGCTGGAAGCGCGTCCGGTTGATGCCGTTGTTAGGCGGTTGTTGCACCCGACTGTTGCAATCTCCCGATAATGTCTTCGGCCACCTCGCGGGCGGAGCGGTCTTCCGTATCAACAGGCTCGCCGAAATGCGGGTCGCGGTGAGCTTCTGCGCACTCGATTATTCGGCGCGCCACCCACTCCGCCCCCGGAGCTTCGATTTTAGCCCCGCGTTCCGCCAGGCGTTTTTTAATGGTCGGCAGACTGGCCTTTAAGCAGAACACTCTAAGCTCAGGGTCCAGACGCCTGATGCCCGTGACAACCTCATCGAAATAGGCGCGGCGGCTGAACGTCATCGGGACGATAACCGGATCGGACGCGAAGAAACGGAACAGCTTAGTCCCGGCGACTGCGGACTTCCGCCACAAGTCAATGTCCTGAAAATCATCAGTGCCCGACCCTTTCAGTTTAGCCCACTTCGGCAAGCGCATCAGGATCGATCCCGCCCACTCAGGATCATAAACGGCGCCTCCCGGAAAGGCCTTGCGTAGTAGATTCGCTACCGTACTTTTGCCTACTCCGAACGAGCCATTGATCATCACAATCATGGAAAGTACTCACGGACGAGAAAACCGCCCAACGCTGCTGTTCAGCCGCGCCGAGCGACCAGCAGACAAGCTGAACTTCAGGAAGATGCTTGACAATGATGCTATCGAGGCGTCGCGCTGCAACAGCTTGTTCGGGGGCGACCACCTTGCTCTGGAACGTGGAGCGTCGTGCCGCACTCCACAGACTTCATTCCACGAAGGTCACATTCTCTCATCACCATGTCATCCAACTTTCACCGAAACGCGAAGCGACGCAACACGCATCACCACCAATCTTCGATCTCATCACAGGTGCCAAACCACACACCATACACGGCACGCACCTTTCTTCTCTCTTCCTTGTTCGCAAGTCATAAGCATAACGGTTTCAAATCTTGTTGCCCTACAAAGCCGCCGAACGCCGGCATCACCCGCCGCGCACACACCGGCGCGACGGCCAAGTCTTGCGGATGAAAGCCGCGCTATTCGCGGTCGGGTGCATGCCGTTGTTCTATGAAAGGGCTGTCAAGAGAAAAAACAATTCCACTGTGCTGCCAACCTTCTCTGCGGCTGCCAGCCCCACACCTCTCTCGTAAGCTCGAAACTTCCGCCGCCATGCTCTGCTACCCGGCCTCTGTTCGGCACTGTCTTCGAGATCAATCCGTGAGCGACCTGTGGCCTGCACATATCAGAAAGTGCTGACCATTGTTCTATCTGAGACTTCGACTCACGAGAGTCTTCGCTTACTGCTCTCTCAGGTCATGCCGGGGGGCATACCGCTTAGGCCTCGTCCTTAGGTGCGATACATCAGCTCGCGACTCACGGGACACAACGGCATGTGATATTTCCCCCGAACCTTTGCTCGATGCTCTCTCGCGCCAGCCCAAGTGACCATCTCTGTCTGTGACGGCAGTCGCTTGAGTTGCGGCTACGCTGCTTGGCTCATGATCCGCTGCTCATCAAAGGCCTCTCCACTTTTCCAGACCGCCAACACCGTCGCCGCCAGCTTCCGTGCCACTACCAACCGCGCCATCTCCGGCCTCATCCCATTCTTGAGCAGTCCTTCGTAGTACTCTGTGTACGCTCCGCATCCGCAGGCGTGCACAGCCGCACTCTTGAAGATCGACTTCAACCGCCGGTGATAGTCCTCGTTCAACCCTCTCGTCTGGATCACCTTCTGCTTCCGCTTCACGCGCCCATCCTCGACTTCATGATCGCGTGGATTCAAGTTGTAAGTGCAACTTTGAAGGTGGTCGTTAAAGGGCAAGCTGCGATAGCATCAGTGCTGCTTTAACCACCACGTCAAGGAAGCACTTGTGATGACCTATCAGCAACTCACCCAAG
>JACDEG010000264.1 GCA_013816505.1 Pyrinomonadaceae bacterium
GCTGGCGGCTTGGGGCGTTGATCTGCTCAAGTCCGCTTTACCCGCCGGTACACCGCGGCTAAACGAGATCGGCTTGGACGCGCCGATGTTCGGCTTCACGCTCGCCGTGTCGCTCGCTACCGGGCTTGTTTTCGGAGTGCTTCCAGCGCTACGGGCTTCCGACTTTAAGTTAAGCGAATCCCTCAAGGAAGGCGCGCGGGGAACGACTGAAGACTTTCGTCGCAACCGCGTGCGCGGCTTGTTGGTCATCTCCGAAGTGGCGCTTGCACTGCTCGTTTTAATCGGGGCGAGCTTGTTGATCAAGAGTTTCTTACAACTCCAAAGGATCGAGCGGGGCTTCGATCCGGCGAACTTGCTGACAATGGAGGTCTCGCTTCCCGCGTCGAAATACGCAGAGCCGTCACAGCAAAGAGCCTTCTTTCGCCAAATGACGCAACGTCTTGAAACGCTGCCCGGAGTGTCAGCGGTCGCAGTGGCAAACGATCTGCCGATTGACGGCGACACGCAAACCAGCAATCCGCACATCGAAGGGCGGCCCGCCGTCGCGGGCGAACTGCCGCTGGCCGGTGTTCACACCGTCAGTCCTGCCTACCTTCAAGCGATGGGCATCAGGCTGCTCAAAGGACGCGAGTTCACCCCTGCCGATGTTGACGAATCGCAGCCGGTAATCATCATCAACGAGACGATGGCGCGACGTTTGTTTCCGAACGAAGACCCGCTCGGTAAACGCATCAAGTTCAGCGATCCCAGCACGGATGAGCTGTGGAAGGAAGTCGTCGGCATTGTGGGCGAGGTGAAGCACAACGGGCTGGACGCCGAGCCTTACATGGAGACGTATGTGCCGTTTCTGCAAAGCCCGCGTGCGGGCATGTCAATCGGCCTGCGGACAACTTCCGAACCGGCGAGCCTGACAGCCGCTCTGCGTCAGGCGATTCTGGAGATCGACAGAGATCAACCAATCTACGGCGTCAGGACGATGGAGCAAGTGCTTTCGGAATCCGTCGCCTCGCGTCGCTTGTCGATGACGCTGTTCAGCCTTCTCGCCGGTCTCGCGCTGCTGCTTGCGACGGTCGGCATCTACGGCGTCATCGCCTACACGGTCAGCAGCCGCACGCACGAGATCGGCGTCCGCGTCGCGCTCGGCGCGCAAAGCGGAGACGTGCTGCGCTTAATCCTTAAACAAGGTTTGGTGTTGATTTTGAGTGGCATCGTGGTCGGCATACTCGCGGCGGTCCTCCTCTCGCGTGTGCTGGCGAGTTTGCTCTTTGAGGTCAGCGCGACCGACCCGGCGACGTTCGTCGTCGTGCCGTTGCTGTTAGTCGCCGTCGCCTTGCTCGCGTGCTACATCCCGGCGCGACGCGCGACGAAAATTGATCCGATGGTTGCGCTCAGATACGAGTGAGCGAAAGAGAGGCGGTAGAAAGATGATCGGAACTCTATTGCAAGATGTGCGCTATGGCGTGCGGGTGTTGTGGAAAGCACCGGGCTTTACGCTCGTCGCGGTGCTCTCTTTGGCTTTGGGAATCGGCGTCAACACGGCGACCTTCAGCGTCCTTGATGCCGTGCTTTTGCGACCTTTACCTATCAGCGAGCCTGAGCGACTCGTCACGGTTTTTACCAAACGGGAAGCTGAACTCAACAGCAGCTTTTCCTACCCGGATTATGTTGATTACCGTGATCGCAATGAAGTCTTCTCCGGGATGATCGCGTGGGACGGTGTGTCGCTCAACTTGAACACCGGCGGCACGACCGAGCGCGTCAGTGGTCAGCTTGTCACGGGAAATTTTTTCGATGTGCTCGGAGTGCGCGCCGCGCTTGGACGCACCTTTCTCCATGAAGAAGATCGCACGCCCGGCAGTGCCCCGGTTGCCGTCATCAGTGACGGTTTTTGGCGAAAACAATTCGGGGCTGATCCCGAAATCCTGGGGAAACAGGTCACGATCAATAATCACGGCTTTACGATTATTGGCATCGCTCCGGCAAACTTCACGGGCGCGTCGCGCGGTTCGGCTCCCAACATCTGGGTGCCGATGATGATGCAAGAGCAGGCGCGACCGGGCAGTGAAATTCTTAGTATAAGAAATACGCGCTGGCTGCTGGTGATGGGTCGTCTCAAGCCGGGCATCACGCTTGAACAATCGCAAGCGCAAATGAGCGTGCTCGCGGGTCAACTCGCGCAAGCGAATCCCAATGCGACCGAAGCAGCAATCGTGATTGCGCCCGGCGACAAAGGTCACCCTCGAAATACAAGCACGCTGGATTTTCCATTGAAGATTCTGATGGCGCTCGTTGCGCTTGTCTTTCTGATCGCGTGCGCGAATGTCGCTAACCTGCTTCTGGCACGCGCCTCTTCAAGACGGAAAGAGATTTCCATTCGTTTAGCGATTGGCGCAAGCCGCGCACGCCTCATCCGGCAGTTGCTGACGGAAAGCATGTTGCTCTCGCTGGTGGGCGGCGCAGTTAGCCTCGTGGTCGCTATGTGGACGACCGATGTTTTCAAATCATTTATTCCCAACGCGCTCGACATCGCGCTTGATGCGCGTGTCCTCGGCTTTACGTTGCTGCTCGCGCTTGCCTCCGGCGTGCTGTTCGGATTAGTCCCGGCACTTGCCGCCTCGCGCCCCAACTTAGTTCCCGCGCTGAAAAACGAAGCCGGAACATACGATCAAGGGGGACGCCGTTGGAATCTGCGTAGCCTGCTCGTCGTCGCGCAAATCGCGCTCTCGCTGATTGTATTGACGGGTGCCGGACTGTTCATCAAAAGCCTGCGTAACCTGCAATCAATTGATGCGGGCTTCCAAGCCGACAACCTGATGGTCATGTCGCTCGACTTGCGTCCCAACGGGTACGACAAGCCGCGTGGACAAGCCTTCTATCGTGACCTTATGGAGCGGGTTGAAAATCTTCCGGGCATCGAGTCGGCGAGTCTGGCGCGCGTCGCGCGCCTTAGTCTTGGCGGCTCGCGGCGAAGCGTGACAATGGAAGGCTACGAAGCCCGACCTGGCGAGAATTTGGAACTCGACTTCAACAACGTCGGCACAAGATATTTGCAAACGATGGGCATTCCCATCGTGCGCGGACGCGACTTCACGGAGCAGGACAGAGAGGGTGCGCCCTTCGTAGTGATTATCAACGAAACGATGGCGCGTCGTTATTTTCCGAATCAGGAAGCAGTCGGTAAACGACTCACATATTTCGTGCCACCGGGATCGTCCGTGCCACCAACAACTCTTGAGATCATCGGCGTCGCAAAAGACGGCAAGTATCGCAGTCTGCGAGAAGAACCGAATCCCTCCTTTTACACATCGTTCTTACAAAGCTACCAACCGAACATGACGCTGCATGTGCGCGCGACGGGCGACACCGGGGCAGTGGTCAACGCCGTGCGGCGTGAGGTGCAGGCACTCGACAAAAATCTGCCGATCTTCGACGTGCGAACGCTCGCCGAGCAACGAAGCAATTCTCTTTACACGGAGCGGCTTTCCGCCGCGCTTCTAGGCGTTTTCGGAGTGTTGGCGTTGCTGTTGGCAGCAATAGGCATCTACGGCGTGATGGCATATTCCGTCAATCGGCGCACGCATGAAATCGGCATTCGCATGGCACTCGGTGCTCAGAAGGCGGACGTGCTCCGCCTCGTCGTCGGGCAGGGCATGGTAATGGCACTGATCGGAGTGGGCATCGGATTAGCCGGATCATTCGCCGCGACGCGCTTTTTCGCCAGCCTGCTCTATGGGGTAAGCACAACAGACCCGCTGGTCTTTGCGGGCGTCGCTGTGCTTCTCACGTTAATCACATTCCTTGCGTGCTTCATCCCTGCCAGACGTGCGACGAAAGTTGACCCGATGATTGCACTTAGATACGAATGAATTGCACTTAGATGAAGAGTGCGCGTAATTCTAAGTCGCTTTTCCTCAACAATTTCGCCGTTTAGCCCGTTCAACTTGTGACGACGAGCCACAAATTCTAAGAGGCATTGGGAAACGTCCGGAAAACAGGCAGTTCTTTCATTCAGAATTACGCGCACTCTTCACTTAGATACGAATGAAAAGAGCAGTGATAAGTGTTGGGTAGCAAGACCCGGAAACTCTTCATGCTCGTCACTTGTCACCCGTAATCTGTCCCGGCTTCTGGAGGTAATGATGATGAAATATGCGTTGCTAATTTCCCTTTTGTTATGTGCACCGCTCGTTCAAGCGCAGGAGCGTCACACTACCACTATCACTTCAACGACGAAACGCAGCGAGACTAATACCAATCAACGGAACGCTCGCTGGACTGAGTCGGATGATGGTAATGAATTGAGCGTCACGATACGTGGCGATGTACGGTTCAACGATGACTACACGGATGTCGTGAGCGTCGCGGACGGCAGCTTTTTCGGGATTAAAGAGAAACGCGACGGAATGACGCGCCACATCGAAATCAGCAGGCAAGGTAACGGCGAATTGCAAAGACGCTACACCGTACAAGGCGGAGCGCGCGAATATGACCGTGAAGCGCGAAGCCAACTGACGAGAATGCTTGCCGCTGCGCTACGTGATGGATTCGATATTGAGGCGCGTGCGCGCAGGATTCTTCGTGAGCGCGGTGCAGGAGCGGTTCTTACCGAAGCGGCGCAAGCCCGCAGCGATCATACGAAGAAAGTTTGGTTCACAACTCGTACCGAAGCGGACAATCTCGACTCTGACCTTCAGCGTCGCTTGATGAGTTAGGTCGCAAGTCAAACGAGTTCTGATTACGAGCGAGCAGAGGTGCTCATTAAGACGGCTCGATTCAACTATGGTGACAAGGCTTTGCGTTCTGCTTTCACCGAAGTCATTGAGAAGATGACTTCTGATCACGAACGCGGGCGCGTGCTGAAAGCTCTGTTGCGGCAACAGAAAAACCAACCTGAGTTGTTACTGCTCGCCGTTAAATCCGCCGCTATTTTTTCTACCGATTACGAAAAAGCGCAACTGTTAATTCAGACGTCAAAGACGAGTCCGGCGGACGCGGCATTGCGCTTGGAATTGGTTGATGCCGCGCAAACCATCAAATCGGATTATGAACGCGGTCGCGTTCTCGCCGTTCTATTCGATAAGCACGAGCACAATTAACGTTTCAAAGCGCGTGGAGCTAAAACGATGAAAACAATGTGGCAAGATTTGCGTTATGGCGTGCGGATGCTCGTCAAAAGTCCCGGCTTTACATTCGTCGCCATTATCGCACTAGCGTTGGGCATCGGTGCAAACACGGCAATCTTCTCGGTCGTCAACGCAGTCCTTCTTCGCACGCTGCCTTACGAACACGCGCAGCGGTTGGTCAAGGTATATGGAGCCAGTCCGCAGGTGCCGGAGAGTCGAGCGCCTTTGTCATATCCTGACTTCCTCGACTACAAAACGCAGGCGAAGACATTTGAGTATTTCGCCGCTTACCAGCAAATCGGCACATCGCTGTTCATCGGCGATGAACCCGAACGTGTCCTCGGCACAGAGGCGACCGCCGATTTGTTTCCGCTGCTTGGAGTCGAGCCGGAGATCGGGCGCGTCTTCACGGCGGAAGAAGACCACCCCGGCGCGCCGTCCGTCATCGTCATCAGTCACGGGTTGTGGCAGCGTCTGTTCAACTCCGACCCGAACATCGTCGGGCGAGAAGTCAGACGCGGCAGCCGCACCGTCACAGTGATCGGGGTCATGCCTCCCGACTTCAAGTTTCCGGTGGAGGCTGAGAAGGTAGATTTTTGGATTCCTCTGGTCACCGAAACAGCGTTGAGTGATGCAACATCGTTGACGAGTCGTGATAGCCGATTCCTTCCTGTGGTCGCCAAACTCAAACCGGGCGCGACGTTGAAAGCGGCGGCGGCAGAGATGGTCACTCTCGCGCGCGGAATCGAGCAACGCTTTCCGGCAACGCACACGGGCAACCGCGTGCGCCTGCGCTCGCTGCATACGGACGTCGTGGGCGACATCCGTCCGGCGTTGTTAATGCTGCTCGGCGCGGTCGGCTTCATGTTATTGATTGCGTGCGCGAATGTGGCGAATCTTTTGCTGGCACGCGCCGCCGCGCGCGGTAAAGAGATCGCGGTGCGGACGGCGTTGGGCGCGAGTCGCTGGCGCATCGTGCGGCAGTTGTTGACCGAGTGCTTGTTGCTTTCGCTGATGGGCGGGGCTTTAGGATTAATGCTCGCGTGGTGGGGCATTGATCTGCTCGTCGCGGCAGCGCCCGCCGACGTGCCGCGCATCACCGAAATGAGTATCGACGGTCGCGTGCTCGTCTTCACGTTCGCCGTCTCATTGCTAACGGGAATCTTCTTCGGACTCGCGCCTGCACTCCAAGGCTCGAAACCCGATCTGAACGATATGCTAAAGGAAGGCGGGCGCGGTTCGACCGAAGGCGGGCACGTTCGCGTTCGCAGCCTGCTTGTCGTCTCAGAAATTGCGCTCTCGCTGATGCTGCTCGTCGGCGCGGGACTTCTCATCAAGAGTTTCTACCAACTGCTCAACGCTGACCCCGGCTACGACACCGCGCGCGTCCTCAGCGTCACGCTTCCGTTGTCGAGGTCAAAATACCCTGAACCCCAACAGCAAACCGCGTTTCTTCAACAAGTGATTGAGCGTTTGAAGGCATTGCCCGGCGTCGAGAGCGTCGGCGCGACGAATCAACTTCCGCTCGGCAATAAGGAAACCAGAAACACTTTCAACATCGAGGGGCGGCCGCCCGCCGCACCCGGACAGAGGCTATCTGCCAGAAACCAGATCGTCACCGCCGATTACTTTCGCACCATGAACATCCCTCTGCGACGCGGTCGCACCTTCGCCGAGACGGACACGCAGAACACAGCGTCGGTCATTATCATCAACGACGCGCTGGCCGAACGCTACTTCGGAACGGAAGACCCGATGGGGCGTCGCATTCTGATCGAAGATGAAAACAACAATCCGCTGCCGCCGCGCGAGATCGTCGGCATCGTCGGTAACGTCCGCCACAATACGCTAGAGGAGGAAGAGTTTTCGGAATACTACGTGCCCTTCCTGCAAACTCCCGATCCGCAATTAGTATTAGTGGCGCGCACGGCAGACGCCGTAGAACCGGCGAGCATCGCGCCCGCCGTGCGTGCGACGATCAAGGAACTTGACCGCCAGCAACTCGTCTGGGAAGTGCGGACGATGAGAGAGCGCGTCGCGCGGTCGGTCGCGCCGCGCCGGTTTACCATGCTGCTCCTCGGATGCTTCGCGTTCGTCGCGTTGCTGCTGGCCGCGATCGGCATCTTCGGCGTCATGAGCTTCACGGTGACGCAACGCACGCACGAGATCGGCATCCGCCTGGCACTGGGCGCGCAGAACACGGACGTGCTCCGTTTGATCGTCACGCAAGGCATGATGCTCGCTCTCATCGGAGTGGGAGTAGGGTTAGCCGGAGCATTCGCAGCAACACGCGTGATGCGAAGTATGTTATTCGGCGTTAACGCGACCGACCCGTTGGTTTTTTTCGGGGTCTCGCTGCTGTTCGTGGGTGTGGCGTTTCTCGCCTGTTACATCCCTGCCAGACGCGCGACGAAGGTTGATCCGATGATTGCGCTTAGGTATGAGTAGGAGACGACGATGAAGACAGTTTGGCAAGACGTGCGCTACGGCATGCGCATGTTGCGGAAAAATCCCGGTGTAACATTGATCGCAATCATCGCTCTGGCGCTCGGCGTCGGTGCCAATGCTTCGATCTTCAGGGTCGTCAATGCGGTATTGCTGCGTCCGTTGCCCTTCGCTGAGGCGGATCAACTGGTCATGGTGTGGGAGCGGCGTCCCCGCCAAAACCTCGCATCGAATCCGGTTGCGCCCGCCGACTTTCTCGACTGGCAGCAGCAGAATCAATCATTCTCCGCGATGGCGGCGTACACGGCGCGGGCTTTCAACCTGACGGGCACCGGCGCAGAGCCGGAACGGTAGTGTTGCGAAAATCAATTTAGAGCGCACAAGGTCGCCAGCGACTGTTTCTCAGGCGGCAATCTGAAAGAGGTTCAAGACAAACTTTGCCCGCCCCTGGGCGTCACCCCCTGCTAACCTTTTGACCTGATCTTTCCTCAACATGTTCATCGCTTCAATGCCTTCAAGAGTTCGCCCCGCTGTGTGAAACCTCTTGAAGCATTGTGACGCGCGCATCTTCTTTTTGACGAAGCGGTGGTCTTGTTCAATCACATTGTTCAGGTATTTCACCCGACGAAGTTTGCAATCGTGAGGTAACACCTTCTCATCCTGAGATGATGTGAAAGCATCCGAGTAGGAGGCGTGCTTATCGACAGAGATCGAGAATGGAAGCCGCCGATGATCGGCACGCATGACTTTCTTGAAGAATAGTTTTGCAGCAGAAACATCGCGCTTCGTGCTTAACATGAACTCAATTGTTTGTCCGTCTTTGTAAACCGCACGATACAAATACTTAAAAGTCTTTCCGACTTTGATGTACGTCTTATCCACTCGGTATGAGGTGCCGCTCATC
>JACDEG010000265.1 GCA_013816505.1 Pyrinomonadaceae bacterium
GACTCGGCCCCTGCGCCTTTTGGTTTCAAGATGGTGGTTTGCTAACGCACTGAAAAGCCGACGGTCGTGGTGGTTAGGTGGAGCGCAAATTTTTGGGGCTACCCTCACCCAAGGTCGCAAAACCTTCGAAGGCTTGCATCCAACAACGTGCGGCGGCGCGTAAATGCAAACAAGGCGGATAATATGGAAACACATGAAGATTATGAGTGTCTCAAACTCCGTGTGTGCCCCGCGAGTGCATGTCGGATCGATTGATGATTGACAGGCGATGCCGACGAATTTCAAAATGTCCGTTGATTCGCCAATTGGCAAACCGAAGTTCGCCGGACATCCTGTGGTCGATAACTGACCCAAGGGCGGGCGTTTACCAGAGTTGCTTTGAGCACAGTGGCTGCGTTAAGCTCTAGGTCGCGCCGTTTCTGCGGTAGAAACGGCGGAGATAGATACGACGCCTCCGCATTCTCGCGCCGCCCTGCATAGGTTGTTTTCATTGTCTCTCCTCGGAAACAGTGGTTTTCTAATCTGGATTAAATTATGAGTGACCCCGTCTCACGTCAACAACTATGGAAACCCATCGTCCTGGTTGCTGCGATTGGCTTCGTCTACGCTAGCGTCCTCGCCAAACTCGGTCACTTCTGGTGGACCGACGAGAATTACTCGCATGGTCTGCTGATCCCGTTCATCATTGGCTACATTCTCTGGATGGAGCGCGAGAATCTGGCGCAAGTCCCGAAGCGCCCGTCGCTATGGTGGGGCGGCGCGGCAGTGGTCGCGGCCCTTTTCGCGCTGTGGGCCGGCACTGCGGGAGCCGAGCTGTTCGTGCAGCGGATGTCATTGGTGCTGATGCTGGCCGGTGCCGTCGTCTACTTTTGGGGGTTCCGTCTTCTGCGTTATGCGCTGGTGCCGCTTTTTTTGTTGGCGCTCGCAATCCCGATCCCGACGATTATCTTCAATAAAATCGCCTTCCCGTTGCAGCTTTTTGCTTCGCGCTGTGCCGTGTGGGCGATGAGGCAGTTCGACATCCCGGTCTTGCGTGATGGCAACGTGATCGAGTTGATGCCGCTTAATTCGAGGACAACAAAAAAACTGGAAGTGGTCGAAGCCTGTAGCGGCATCCGTTCGTTGATGACGTTGCTGACGCTGGCGGTCGTCTTCGCCTACTTCACCGCGCCGTCTGACAAAAACGATGGAGACGGCACCGGCCGGGACTCTAACTGGTCCCCGAAGAGTTGGGTGTTCTGGCGCTCGGCGATTATCGTGCTGTCGGCAATTCCAATCGCCATCCTGACTAACGCCGGGCGCGTCAGCGGAACCGGAATTTTATCGCGCTATTATGGCACCGAGATTGCCGACGGGTTCTTTCATTCTTTTTCCGGCTGGGTGGTTTATGTCGTCGCCTTCCTATTGTTGTTTGCTGTGGGTTGGCTGCTCGACCGCATCGCCGGGCGCTCCGGAAAAGGAACTGGCGGACGCGGGAATGCCGCAGCGGTAAAGTCAAGCGTGCTCACCAAAAACGAGGCGACCGTCGTTGGTGCGACGGCCCTTGCGGAACCTTCTTCTTCGTCGGCGATGTTGTCGGTGAACGGAGCTGACAGACCTCTACGGTAATTGAACGATGAAAACAACGCACAGACATTTTTGGATATTATTGATTATTCTGATAACCGGCGGCGCGCTGATTCACCTCTGGGAGCGTGCGGGCGAGGCGCGCGTCGAGCGCGATCCGCTGAAAAGTTTTCCGGCAACCTTGGGAGCGTGGCAGCGGCGCGGCCCCGATGTTCGCTTCGACGCCCAAACCGAGGCGGTTTTACGCGCCGACGATTACGTGATGCGTGACTATGTGTTGCCGAACGGCCGTGCGGTAAATTTTTACGTCGGCTATTACGCCTCGCAACGCAGCGGAGCAACATACCATAGCCCACTTAATTGCCTGCCCGGCTCAGGCTGGACGATGACCGATCCGGCGACGGTGACGATCACGCCGGCTGATGGCGGGCCGGCTTTTGAGGCTAACCGCTACATCATCCAAAACGGCGACACCCGTCAGTTATTGATCTACTGGTATCAAGGACGCGGACGCGCGGTCGCCAGTGAGTATTGGGACAAAATGTATTCGGTCGCCGACAGCGTGCGCCGACGCCGTTCCGACGGGGCGATGGTGCGCGTGCTCGCCCCGGTCGGTAAGTCTGAATCCGAGGCGCTCGAAACCGCGACCGAACTGGCTGCTCACGCGGCGACCGAGTTACATCGTTACGTGCCGCGATAAAAGTCTTTTCGGGCGGATTTTTGTTGGAGCGTAATACTCTGTTAAGAAGACCGTGTTAGCTTTCCCGTGTGGCTTGACCCGGACGCGGCCCTTCGAAGCGCTTCGGTTATGGGAAACTGAAGGCGATTGTTCTTTTATAAACTTTGTTGATTGAGTGAGGCGCCCAATCGGCGGCCTCGAAATTTGGACAACATGCTGTTTTGAAAGCCCGAAGCTGAAAGCAAAAAGGACTTTTTCTGTCGATCCAGCTTCATATCTAATTAACCAAGCAATCTTTTCGCGGCCTTGCCCGCTGCCGAAAGAGTTGCGATAACTCTCAAACAACGAAACGCGGCGTCCTCGCCAATGCCGTTTTGCCACGGCTCGTGCGGTGGTGACCGCTCAAGGAGTGCCGGACAGATGAATCTCAGTAAACCTCGGCGCCCAGAAAAGCTCTGGGCCCTGCTCGTCACTGTGCTCGCCGCCGCGCTATTCGCCGCCGGCTGCTCAGACCCCGAAAAAGCCAAAGCCGAACACGTCAGCAAAGGCGAAGCCCACCTGAAGGAACGGAAGTTCGAAGAAGCCACAATCGAATTCCGCAACGCCATCCAAATCGACGATCAATTGGTCGCTGCGCATTGGGGAATGGTGCGGGCCTACGAAGGCCTTGAACGTTTCCCCGAAGCCCTCGAAGAACTGGGCCGCGTCATCCAGCTTGACGCAAATCACAGCGAGTCGCGCATCCGGATGGGCAACTACATGATGCTCTTCAAGCCGGCCCGCATCGACGACGCGGAACGTCTCGCCAACGAGGTCCTGGAGAAAGACCCGAACAACCCTGAAGGCCACATCCTGATGGCGACCGTGCTCTTCGCGCGTGACCCGGAAAAGAACCGCCAAGAAGCTTTGAGCCGACTCAATCGGGCAATTGAGTCTGACCCGAAACGGATCGAGTCGCACCTCAGCTTGGCGCGCTTCTACGAGCAGATAGGTGACACCGCGAAGACCGAGGAAACGATCCGGCGCGCGATTGCGACCGACGATAAATCGTCACTCGGGTACGTTTCGCTGGCCGGATTCATGGCACGGCAGAGACGTAACGACGAGGCCGAAGCGGCGCTCAAGAAAGCTGTCGAGACGGCGCCCAACGACCGGACGTCGCACCTCATGCTGGCCAGCTTCTACCACATCAACACCAAGCAGTTAGACAAAGCGGAAGCGGCCTATAAAGCCGCCGCGGCGATTGATTCCGACAACCCGGAGAGCCGCGTTGTGTTGGGCGACTTTTACTCCACCGTCGGACGTTTCGACGAGGCGGCGAATGTTTACCGAGAGATTCTCGCCAAGTCTCCAGACTTCAACAAAGGGCGCTATCGCCTGAGCGAAGTGCTGCTGCAAAAGGGGGACAAAGACGGCGCGAGTAAGATGGTCGACGAGATTTTGCAGAAGAACGACCGCGACCTGGAAGCGCGTCTGATGCGCGCACGCATCAACGTCCAAAACGGCGAACACAAAAAGGCCATTGAGGACCTGAAAGAGGTTCTGAGCATGGACGCGCGCAACCGCAACGGACTTTATTTCATGGCGGAAGCGAACCTCCGATCCGGGCAGGTCGATCAAGCACGCACCTACGCCGGCGACCTTGAAAGGTACTACCCGGAGTGGGCGCCGGCGAAGATGCTGCAGGTGCAGATGGCCCTCGTGGCGGGCGACGCACAGGCGGCTCAGCGCCAGGCGACGGAACTGCTCGGCAACCTCTCCAAACCGACGCAGGTGTCACAACTCACGCCGCAACTGCTTGGCGAAATGCAGTTGAAGGCTTTGAGCGCGCGGGGCAGTGCCAACCTGCAATTGAAAAAGATCGACGAAGCGCGCACCGATTTTGAAGCCGCGCGCAACATGGCTCCTAACGCACCGGCTGTTTATAACAATCTTGCCGCCGTGGCGCTCAATGATAAGAAGGTCGACGAGGCGGTCGAGAATTACGAGCGCGCGCTTCAGCTCGACACCGCCAACCTCGACGCGCTGAACGCTTTGACGAACGTCTACTTCGCGCAGAGGCGGCTCGAACAGGCACACGCGCGCATCGATCAGGCGCTTGCCGCTCAGCCCCGCAACCCGGCGCTCCACTTACTGAAGGCGCAAGCTTTCGGGATGCGCGAGCCGGGGATGATGAAAAGCGAAGCTGAACTTCAAGAGTCGACGCGCAACGTCGAAGCCTCGCTGCGCCGGGCGATTGAGATGGACGACCGATACCTGCCCGCCTACCGCGCGCTCGCCTCGCTCTACATCAACACCAACCAGCCGGATCGCGCGCTCGCCGAATTTCGCAAAGTCTCCGAGCGTGAGCCGGGTGACGCGATGAGTCATACCATGATGGGGATGGTCGAGTACGGGCGCAATAATCACGACGCGGCGGTCGAGAATTACAAGCGCGCGCTTGAAGTAGATCCAGAACAGCCGTTCGCCGCCAATAACCTCGCGATGCTGTACGCCGACCAAGGGAAAGGGAATCTGGATGAGGCCGTGCGCCTGGCGCAGAGCATTGTGCAGAAGTTTCCGGATCAGCCCGGTTATATCGACACGCTCGGCTGGGTTTATCATAAAAAGGGACTTCACTTGGCGGCGGTCGAGCAACTTCAGCGGGCGGTCGATAAGTCAGTCGAGCGCAAGGCCGACAACTCGCTCTACCGCTTTCACCTGGGGATGGCGCTGGCCGGCGCCGGCCAGAAGGCCGAGGCGAAGCGTGAATTGCAAACCGCGCTGCGCCTCGCCGAAGAAGAGTCGAAGCGACCCGGCGCGCGTCCTTTCGCACAGGCTGAAGAAGCGCGGCAGGCGCTGGCCACCCTCTAAGCGCGAGGCGGCGCGCAACGGTCTCTCTCGTGGCGACACGAAGGCCGGGCGAGAAGCATCCCACGCTGTGACCGACGCATCACGGTATGCGTCTTCGCCGGAAAGCCGGTTTGAAAACTGTTGGAGACCAGGGTCTTTGGGAAGAAGCGTCCAACTCGGTCGGTGCGCAACGTTTGCCCGTCGCGCGTCCGACCGAAACGCTTCAGCCTGATTCCTCAAGGGACGTCAAAATTTTTGAGCGGCGTGAGTCTTCTGTCGTGGCGCGAGCAACGGCTCGAACCTCACCGCCGGCGCCCTAATGACTTGTCGCGATTTTTAAGGAGTGCCTAACCAATGAGTGTCGAATTCCGCCAGCGAGCGCCCGCTGAGTACGCCAGCATCCTCTGGAGACGAAAGTGGCTCATCATCCTTCCGACCATTGCCCTTTCTCTGGCCGTCGCCTACGCCGTCCGTAAGCTGCCTAACGTTTACGAATCGAACACGCTGCTGGCCGTCAGGCCGGCGACCATTTCAGCGGCGAGCATCGGCCGACTCTCGGACACCGATCTGACGTTTCGCATCAACAACATCACGCAGGATGTGCTCAGTCGCACCTCGCTCGAACCACTGATCGAGCGGTTCGGGCTGTACCGCGCGGAGCGCGAGCGCGGCGAGCCGGTTGAATTCCTGGTTGAGCGAATGCGTACACGCGACGTGCAGATCAGGCTCAACACCAGCCGCAACGACGTGACTAACGGCTTCAACCTTTCGTTCCGCGCCTCCGACCCGCGGCAGGCCCAGAACGTCACGCAGGCGCTGGGGCGAAAGTACGTCGACGCGCAAGTCAGGGATGCGAAGAACGAGTCGACGATCACCAAAGAGTTCTTCAACACCAAACTCGAAGACGCGAAGCGGAAGCTCGACGAAATCGATCAGCGCCGCGTGATGGTGATGACGCAGAACATGGAGAACCTGCCGTCACAAGTACAGGCCCTGGTTGAGCGACTGACCGGCCTCTACGAGCAGAAGAAGGCGTACCTGAGCGACATCGGGCGCTTGCGTGAAAGTTACACCGCGCAGAGCAACCTGCTCAGCGCGACCTCCAGGCAGCGCGACCAACAGATCACGAATACCCTCGAAGACTTGGGCGACCCGAAGGCGTCTTCCGGCTACGTGCAGCTCGCCAGCCGCAAATCGCAGTTGGAGGCGGAAAAGCAACTGCTCCTGAACGAGTACAAGCCGAAGCATCCGGACGTGATTGCGAAACAGACGCAGATCGACGCCGTGCAGAAGGAGATGAGCGAGTTACTTGACTACCAAAATAAAAAAGCCGAGCTGCGTCGCAAGCAGTTCAATGAGAGTGTCGATGTCGGCGCGACGCAGTACAAGAACACTCTGCAATCCATCGACAACGAAATTAAGCGCGGGCAGAAACAGATGGAACTGATCGACGTTCAGCTCAGTGAGTTGGAAAGCCGCATCAACAAGGTTCCCGGCGCCGAGGTCGAACTAGGAAAGATTGACCGCGAGTACAGCACAACCAAAGGGATTTACGAAGACATGCTGCGGCAGCGAGAGAATGCGTCGCTGCGCGCCGACGTGAATGCCAATTCGCAGGGCGAATCCATCGCGGTCATTGACGCGGCGAACCTGCCAGTTAAACCGGTTGCGCCGAACCGCCCGCTGCTAATGGCACTCGGCGTCGGCGTCGGCCTCGGCCTCGGATTGTTATTCGCCGTCGCCTTTGAGATTCCGCGCCTGCTGACAGTGCAGACAAAGCAGGATGCCGAGCATTACACGGGGCTGCCGGTGCTGGTGCTGTTGCCGGAGATGTTGACAATGCGCGAAGTGCAGCGCTTAAAAATGCGTCGCGTCGCGCTGGCGGTCGCCGGCGTCGTTATCACCGTCATCAGCATCCCGGCGCTCGCGCTGGCGCTGAGATTTTCGCGTATCCTTGAAACGTTCGCGATGCGCGGCTAGTCAGAAGGGGAGAGGCCCCGTGAGTCTTGGAGTCGGCCGGTTTGAGCGCCGTCTTCTGACAGGGAGATACAGAAAGTGTATACAGAATTTTACGGGTTGAAAGAGTTGCCGTTCGCGCTGACGCCCGACCCGCGTTTCATTTACTTCACGCCTTCGCACACCGAGGCGATGGCCAACCTCCACTACGGCATCGAGAGCGGCAAGGGATTGATCGTCGTGACCGGCGAGGTCGGCACGGGTAAGACGACGGTGCTGCGCTGGATGCTGCAACGGCTCGACCGCGCGGTGCTGGTTGGCTATATCTTTAACCCGCGCATGTCGGTGCCAGAGTTCTATCAATACGTTTCATCGCCGAAACTGCTCGACGTGCCGGACTGGGAAAACAAATCGGACCTGCTGCTGGCGCTCGGCCGGACGCTCGAGTCGCGCCACGCGCGCGGGCTGCGTACGGTGCTGATTATCGATGAAGCGCACGGCCTCTCGACGGCGGTGCTCGAAGAGATTCGCCTGCTCTCCAACTTCGAGACCGACACGGCGAAGCAGTTGCAAATCATCCTGACCGGGCAACCGGAGTTGCGCGACGTGCTGAACGACCCGGCGCTGCGCCAGTTGAAGCAGCGCGTCGCGTTGCGTTGCGAGATCAAGCCGCTACCGAACATCGAAGAGGCCGGGCGCTACATTACCTCGCGCCTGTTGGTCGCGGGTGCGGAGCGAACCGACATCTTCTCGCCAAGTGCGGTCGATTACATCTACCGCTGCTCCGAAGGCATTCCGCGCCAGATTAACAACCTATGTGATAACGCCCTGCTGAACGGCTATGCCGCCGGGGCCGAGACGATCAGCAGCGCGATCATCGAAGAAGTCGCGCAGACGTTCGATATGTTGCCGACCTACGGTCACCACTCGAACGACGAGCGCGAGCCGCCAGCGCGCATCTTCTCCGCCGCCGGACGCACTGAACTATGGGCGGCCGGGGCCGAAAATCCATCCACGAAATCCGTCGCTGGGGCCTCGCAATCGCGTCGTGAGGAAGAGATGACACGCGAATTAAATCACTCAGCGGAGTCCGAAACGAGCAGTTCCGGCTCGGTCGTGCGCCGCTGGGATACTTTAGGAGATATGTGATGGGAAGAGTCTACGAGGCTTTGAAGCGCGCCGCCGAATCGAACGGCGGGCATAAGAAAAAGGCGGACGGCGACAATCGTCGCGACCCCACGACGGTTGATGCGGACGGTGCCGCGGCGCGCGCTAGCGATCAGCAGCACGACCAGGTTGCCGCACACATCGCCGCGCACAACGCGGCGATGGCCGACGCGCTGGTGCAATCCTCTTCCATCCTTCGCGCGCCGCAGACGGCGCAAGTCTCGGCGTCCACTGAGCACACCGAACAGATCGTCGGGTCGGCACTCCCT
>JACDEG010000266.1:0-6315 GCA_013816505.1 Pyrinomonadaceae bacterium
GAGCCCGAGCGCGTACACATCTATCACTCTCTGGCCCAAGCTGAAGAGTTTACACAGACCCAAGCACACGTCCACAAGGCGCAAGTACGGTCACCAACATGGGCCGCCGGCGATGAGCGCGCGCCGGTTTACGAACTATTGACTGGGGCCAGTCCTCCCGACTTGGCGGAAGCCGTCCGGCGTTACTCAGCACTCTTTCCAGCACCGCAGGCCGACGAACTTCATGCCACACCACCAGTCCCGGCACGAACACTGCGCCGCTGGCGCGCCAGCTTTCGGCAGGCTCAAGCGGAACTCGGCAGCGGTTTTCTCGGACTCCTCCCATGCCAACACCGACAGGGGAACCGGCTGCGGAAGCTGCCCGCCGAGACCGTGGCGCTGATGGAACAGAAGATCGCCGAAGAATATGAACGTTGTGAACAGCCGACGCTCTTCTCCGTCTGGTCGAAGCTCCTGCGCGCCTGCCAAGAACGCGCGTTGCTGCCTCCCAGCTATCAGACATTTTGTCTCGCGGTAAAGCGTCGTCCGCAGCATCAGCAGGCGCTGAAACGGCGCGGCGTGCGCGCGGCTTATCCTCTCGCAGAGTTCTACCACGAGCTGGAACTGCGAACTCCCCGACATGGCGACCGGCCCTTCGAGATCGCGCACCTTGATCACACCGAACTCGACATCGAACTCATCTCTTCCGGCACACGGCGCAACTTGGGTCGTCCGTGGGCGACCCTCCTCACCGACGCCTTCTCCCGTCGCGTCCGAGCGGCTGTGTTATCTTTCGATCCACCCAGCTATCAGAGTTGCATGCTGGCCTTAAGAGAATGCGTCGCCCGCTTCGCGCGGCTGCCGCAGACGCTCGTCGTGGACGGCGGGCGTGAGTTCGCGAGCATCTCCTTCGAGACGCTGTTGGCACGCTTCGAGATCACGAAGAAAACACGGCCGGCCTCGGAGGCGCGCTTCGGCTCCGTAGTCGAGCGGCTCTTCGGCACGACCAACACGCGCTTCATTTATAATCTCGTGGGGAACACACAGATGACCAAGGGTGATGTCCGCGAGATCACGGCGGCAGTCAACCCGAAGCACCTCGCCGCGTGGACGTTCGCCGCGTTGCTGGAACGGTTGCAGCAGTTCGCCTATGAAGTCTATGACCAGCTCGACCATCCGGCTTTAGGCCAGAGCCGACGTGAAGCTTTCGCTACTGGACTAGCGCAAGGCGGCGAGCGCGCACACCGGGTGATCGCTGAGTCGGAGGAGTTCCGCATCTTGACCTTGCCCTCAACAAGGAACGGTACGGCGCAGGTAGTGCCGGGGCGCGGCGTGCGTATTAACTACCTGTTCTACTGGACGGACGGCTTTCGTGATGCGGGCGTGGAGAGAGCGCAAGTTCCGGTCCGCTTCGATCCGACGGACGCCGGCTTCGCATATGCTTTCATCCGCAGCCAGTGGCGGCAGTGCGTGAGCGAGTATCACACCGTCTTCAAAGGGCGTTCGGTCAAAGAGGTGATGCTCTCATCGGTCGAGTTGCGCCGCGCCCGCCAACAGCATCACCGCAGTATCGCGGTCACCGCCCATCGGTTGGCCGAGTTCTTGAACTCTGTACAGGCTGATGAAGCGGTAGCCTTGCAACGCCTGCGTGATGCCGAGACCAAGCAGGCGCCGCCGTGCAAGAACCAACCTCAAGTCACCACCACGCCAGAGTCTGCACCAAGCTCCGAGAGCTTACGGCTGATGGAATACACCGCGCGCCCGGACCAACTTGAGGTCTATGAGGAGTATCAATGACGGCGGCGCATGTTCCCTCGGCGCTGCTCGCCGCCGAGTGGGTCGAGCGACTCCGGTATTTGGTAGTGGCTCACATGGAGGTGGCATGGTAAAGTCCAATCATGGTGACGATTATTCTTCGATGTCAATATTGCCAAAGCACACGCCTGATGCGCAACGGTCTGGCTCCCGATGGCCGCCAGCGCTACTTGTGCCATCAGTGCGGTCAACGGAGTCGCGAACGGCCGCGCACCAATGCCTACACGGCTGAAGAGCGCGAAACTATCCTGCGGGCCTACGACGAACGCAGCAGTCTGCGTGGACTGTCTCGCACCTTCGGCGTCTCGCGCAATACAGTGACGGGCTGGATCAAAGAAAAGTAGCTGATTTGCCGGAACTTTCGGAGACGCTGGTGGAGGTCGAGCGCCCGGTGCTGGAGTTGGATGAGTTGTGGTCGTTTGTGCTGAAGAAGGCCAGGAAACGGTGGATTTGGATTGCATTGTGTCGCCAGACCCGTCAAGTGGTGGGGTATGTGGTCGGGGATCGTAGCCAACAGACCTGCCAGCGCTTGTGGGAAACGATCCCTGACGGATATCGGCAAGCTCAATGCGATACGGATTTCTGGGAAGCCTACGCGAAGGTGCTGCCCGCGGCACAGCACACGGCGGTGGGGAAAGAGTCAGGGGAGACGGCGCATGTCGAGCGGTGGAATCTGACGTTACGTCAAAGACTGGCGCGGTTTGTGCGGAAGACATTATCGTTCTCGAAATCCGAAGAGATGCATGAGGCATGTTGACGTCTCTTTATTCATCGTTACAATTCCAGTCATGCGCTCACCCTGATGTGAGCCACTACCGGTGATAGTATTTTGTTTTCAGTCTTTAATCCCCGACCCTTGACACCTGTCACTTGTCACCCGTCACGGAGGTGAGTTATGCCGGAATCTTTCATGGAGAATTACAAGGCGAAGCACCAACACCCATTGAACCGTTTGACGCACAACATCGGCATCCCGATGATCGTGGTGTCGCTGCCGCTGTTCTTCTTTAACTGGCGATGGGCACTGGCGCTCTTTGTCGTTGGGTGGGTCTTGCAGTTCGTCGGGCACGCGATTGAAGGCAACCAGCCCGCCTTTTTCCGCAACCCCGTCTACCTGCTGATCGGCCCGCTGTGGTTTGTGCGACGTGCGCTCGGAGTTTTCCGCCCGTCCCGGTCCGGTGTCGAGCGGGCCACCGTCAAGGACCGACGCTGAGCAATGATCGAAGTCAGCGAACAGACTCAGGCCCGAATCATTGTGGAAGCGGCGCGGCGCGTTATCAGTGGAGGCGTGGTCGCTGCTTTAGTGACGCTCATCTGTGGCCTGCGAAACGTCGGAGCGAAAGTGCTGATCGAGGAATCGGGGCACCACGTCGGGAGCACCGGCGACACAGAGCTTGATGAAAAGTTGGTGGCGCACGCTGCAAGCTTCCTTGCTTCGAGCGCCGAGGCGACAACCTACAGCGTCGAAGAGTTTGCCGGCGGGCTTGCGGTGTGGCGTGGCGCGCGTGTGATGTTCGAGCGAGTTGAATCAGAGCCACACGTCGTGATCTGCGGCGCGGGGCATGTCGGCGCGGCACTGGCGCGGCTTGCGTACATCATCGGCTACCGCGTAACGCTGATTGACGACCGCGCGGATTTCGTCAGCCGTGCGCGCTTCCCCGAACCGGGAATCGAATTGGTCGCGGCAAAACGGTGGGCGGACGCGGTGCGTGACGCGGTTGGCGGCGGTCGCGGCGTGTCGGTCGCGGTGGTCACGCGCGGGCACAAGGAAGACGAAGAGTGCCTGCGCGCCGTCGTCGCCGCGCGCCCCGCTTACGTCGGGATGATCGGAAGCCGGCGGCGCACCAACATCGTGCTCGACCGCGTACGCGAAACGGGTGCCGACGAAGCGTTGCTCAGGGAAGTGCGCGCGCCCGTCGGGCTCGACATCGCCGCGGTCGCGCCGGAAGAAGTGGCGCTCGCCATCCTCGCGGAGATCGTCGCCGAACGGCGCGGCGGCACCGGCGTCCCGCTCTCGGCGTGGCGGCGCAAGTCATGAGTCAGCCGCCGAACCAATGACCAATTCATCAAGTCTCGCCGGGAAATTCAAAGTATCTTTCATCATCATCGTCGCCATCTTCACCGTGCTCGGACTGTGGGCGTTCTGGATCGAGCCGGCTTCGATCACTGTCCGACACGTGTCGCTCCGCGTCCCGCAGTGGCACGCGGAGCATCGCGACCTCAAAGTTGCCGTGCTGACCGATCTCCACGTCGGCGCGCCGCACATGGGAATCGACAATCTGCGGCGAGTCGTCGAGCGTACGAACAACGAGCGTCCCGATTTGGTTGTGATGCTCGGCGATTTCGTGATCAACGGCGTGGTTGGCGGAAAGACGGTCGAACCGGAGCCAATCGCGGAGGCGCTCAAAAATCTACGCGCGCCGCTTGGAGTGGTCGCCGTGCTGGGTAATCATGATTGGTCGAGCGACGGCGGGCGTGTGACGAGGGCGCTGCGAGGGGCGGGTGTCGCCGTCCTAGAGAACGAAGTGTGGCGCGTCGAGCGCGACGGTCGCGCGTTCTGGTTGGTTGGGATCGCCGATTTGTGGACGCGCCGGCCAGACATCGGCGGAAGCCTATCGAAAGTCGACGGCGACGACCCGGTCATCATCATCACGCACAACCCGGACATCTTTCCGAACGTCCCCACGCGAGTGACGCTCACCCTCGCCGGGCACACGCACGGCGGGCAGGTAAATCTGCCGTTGATCGGACGACCCATCGTGCCTTCGGATTTTGGGCAACGCTACGCGATGGGTCACGTCGTTGAAGGTGGGCGTCATCTGTTCGTCAGCGGCGGCGTCGGGACGAGCATCATCCCGGTGCGCTTTCGCGTCCCACCGGAAATAGTGATACTGACGATGACAAGCGACAAACAGTTTTGAGTTTTCAGTTTTGAGTATTGAGCTGAAAATCGAAAACTCAACAGTGACGGGTGACATGTAAGCAGTTCGGATCACGCCAGTGTTGCCTGTCCTCCCTGATTTTATTGGCGAGGATTTTTAAGCTAACGTCGTGACCGCGCGCCGTACAGAAATCCCAACCGTCCTGTTACCTGTCACCATTTACCTGTCACTGTTGAGTTATTCAGCGCACCCCCACTGATTCCTAATTCCGAAAAATTCCTTTACGATCAAAAGCAAATGGCTTCACAGGTAGAACCGACGGCGCGGCGTGCGAGTCGCGCGAGCGATATGTTTCGCGCATTGGCGCACCCGAACTTCCGGCTGTTCTGGGTGGGCGCCTTCATCTCGAACGCGGGGACGTGGATGCAGACGGTCGCGCAGGGGTGGCTCGTTTTGCAGATGACCGACTCGGCGTTCTGGCTCGGTGTGGACGGTTTTATGGCGACCGCACCGGGGCTGTTGCTAACACTGGTCGGCGGGGTGTTCGCCGACTTAATCGACCGCAAGCGTCTGCTGATGATTACACGGCTCGGCGCGGGGCTATCGGCATTCATCCTCGCGGCGTTGATCGTCACGGATGTCGTTCAGGTCTGGATGATTCTCGCCCTGACGTTCGCGACCGGATGCTGCATGGCGCTGGCCGGCCCGTCGTATCAGGCGATGACGTTCGACCTCGTCGGGCGCGACGACTTAGCGAACGCCATCGCGCTCAACTCGTCGCAGTTTCAATTATCGCGTGTCATCGGCCCGTTCCTCGCCGGAATCGGTATTAGCGTCTTCGGGATGGCGGGCTGCTTTTTCGTCAATGGGCTGTCGTGCGTGGCGAGCGTCGCGATGCTTTCGCGGATGCGACTGGCGCCGCGCGACGCGGGGACGTTTCAGGGCGACGACGCGCAAAGAGAGCAGATGCCCGCCGGATCGTTTGAAGAAGGCACCGCGCCGTCGCATTCGCTGCGCGACGTGCGGGCCTTGTGGAGCGATTTAGTGGCGGGATTCCGCTACGTGTCGGGGCGCCCGCGCGTCCGCCTGCTGCTGCTCTGTTCGGCGGTGACGAGTCTGTTCGGCGCGCCGTACCTGTCGATGATCCCGGTGTTCGCGCGCGACGTGTTCGGCTGGGGCGCGACCGGCTTATCGGTGCTGATGGGGATGGCGGGCGCAGGCGCGTTCTGCGGGGCGATGCTGTTGGCGTGGCTGGGCGACTTCCAGCGCAAGGGCTGGTTCCTGCTCGGCAGTTCGTTCGTCGCGTCGATCTGCCTGATCGGGTTTGCGCTGGCGACACGGCCGATACTATCGCTGGCGATGCTGTTCGGCATCGGTTTCGCGATGGTCAGCTTCTTTGCGGTCTGCAACACGCTTCTTCAATACCTCGTGACAGACGAAATGCGGGGCCGCGTGATGAGCATCTGGATGCTGACGTTCATCGGCGTGATGCCGTTTGGCAGCATCATTGCCGGCGGCGCCACCGAACGTTTCGGCGCGCCACGGACGCTCGCCGCCGGCGGACTCGTCATCACCTTGTTCGTGATGTTCATCGCCGTCTTCGATAAGCGCCTGCGCGCAATTGACTGAGACGGATCAA
>JACDEG010000266.1:6325-8441 GCA_013816505.1 Pyrinomonadaceae bacterium
ACGGATCAAAGAGGACGCCGTTAGAGCGTGCGTGCTGATGCTGTCGCACGACTCTCTCTCTCTCTGCTCCCGCGGCCAACAACAAACAATAGACAATCAGCCATCCGCGCAGGTCGTGGCGCAAGTCCGTCGCCTGGCAAACGTTCTACACATCGAACACGCGAGCCGTCGTCCGTCACGCGCGTGCCGTCACACATCTTGCCGTAAATTTTGAAGGAGAGAGTCATGCGCACCAGACATGTTGTGAGTTTCGTCGTCGCTGCCCTGTTCATCGCCGTCACCGGATCAGCCGGCGGCGGCGTTCGCGCTCAAGGGGTGATTGTGCCGGGGCCGTGCCGCCGCTGCCCGCCCCATCCCATGCCGCCCCAGATTACGCTGCCCCGCGCCCTGCCAATTAAATCAATCAGAATAGACGCCAGGATCGCCGGCCAAGTGGCGACGACGCACGTCGAGCAAGTCTTTCGCAACGACACGGACGCGACGCTTGAAGGGACGTACTTTTTCCCGATTCCGGAAACCGCTTCGATTACCGAATTCGCTATCTGGGAAGGCGACCGGCGGCTCGTCGGAGAGGTTCGCTCGCGCGAAGAAGCGCGGCGCATCTACGACGAGATTGTGCGCCGCCAGCGCGACCCCGGCCTGCTCGAATACGCCGGCAAAGACCTCTTTCAAGCAAGCATCTTCCCGATCCCGCCGCGCTCGGACAAGAAGCTTGAGTTGACATACACGCAGGTGCTCAAAGCCGAGACGGCGACGGTCGCGTACCGTTACCCGCTCGGCACGGGGCACAACCTCGCGTCAATCGGCCAGGTTTCCGGACGGGTCGAAGTCGAAGGCCGCGAACCGTTGCGCAACATCTACTCGCCGAGCCATCAGATCGAAGTCGCGCGTGACGGCGGCGAGCGGCGCGCGCGTGTGTCGTTCGAGACGCCGGGCGGCGGGCGCGATGCTCAGGACTTTCAACTCTTTTACACGCTCTCGAAAGATGACTTCGGCCTTTCGTTGTTGACGCATCGCGAGCCGGGCAAGCAAGGCTACTTTTTGTTGATGCTGTCGCCGAAGGAGAATCTGACCGAGGCCGAGTACGCGGCGAAGGACATCGTATTCGTGCTCGACACATCGGGGTCGATGGCCGCCGACGGCAAGATGGAGAAGGCGCGGGCGGCGCTGTTATTTGGCGTCAGAACGCTCAGGCCGAACGACCGCTTCAATGTCATCTCGTTCGCGGGCGAAGAGCGCTTGATGGCCGGCGGCCTCATCGCCGCCGACGACGCAGGACGCGCGCGCGGCGTGTCGTTCGTCGAATCGTTGCGACCCGTCGGCGGCACCAACATCAACGACGCACTGTTGGCGGCGCTGAAGCAGTTCGACACGACCACCGACCGACCGCGCATCCTCGTCTTCATGACGGACGGGCTGCCGACAGTTGGGGAGAAAGACATCCGGCGCATCATCGAGAACGCGCGCGCGGCACGAACGGAGGGCACGCGCCTTTTCAACTTCGGCGTCGGCTACGATGTCAACACGGCGCTACTCGATAAACTCGCGGCGGAGAACGGCGGCACCGCTGATTACGTCGAACCGAAAGAGGACATCGAGGTTAAAGTCTCCAGCTTCTTCACGAAAGTAAACTACCCGGTCCTGACTGATTTGAAACTGGAGATGGGCGGCGTCGAAACCGACCTGATGTATCCGCGCGCGATGCCCGACCTGTTTCGCGGAACGCAGATCGCGCTCATTGGCCGCTACCGGAACGAACGCGATTTAAGAAGCGTCGTCATGAATCTGCGCGGGCGGACAGGGCGCGAGGCGCGGACATTCACCTATCCGAACATGCGCTTCCCGCTCGAAGAGAACGACAACGATTTTCTACCGCGCTTGTGGGCGACGCGCCGCGTCGGATGGTTGATGGAACAGATTCGCAGCAGCGGCGAGCAACGGGAGTTACGTGACGAGGTGGTTGATCTCGGCACGCGCTACGGCATCGTCACGCCCTACACCTCTTACCTCGCGCTCGACTCAGAGGAGACGCGAGTCATCACGGGCAGCGGCGGTCGGGCGTCGGCAACGGATCAGCGGTCAGCGCAAAACCTCCCGTTGAGCGGTCGCACTCAAC
>JACDEG010000267.1 GCA_013816505.1 Pyrinomonadaceae bacterium
AACTGTCGCAGTATACGGAATTTTATCCGCCCTGATGAACTTCGCCGCCCGGCCCGCCATCGTCTGCATCACCGATAGATCGACCGGCCTCATCAATTACACAACTATTACACTCGCGGCGCGCGCCTCCTGCTACGATAGCCGTCGACTTCCGCATCACACGTGCGGGAAAGTTTACCGAAGAGTTTGCGGCTTTCATCAGGTAACACGAAGGAGAAGGATTCAGTGCGCAACCAAGAGATTATCGAGCAGCGCCGGACAGGCATCAACTGGGCGACCACGATCACGATGGTCATCTTTCACTTGGGCGCCATCGCTGCGCTCTTCACGTTTACGTGGCCGGCGCTATTCGCGTCGTTACTGCTGTGGTGGATCGCTGGCGGCGTCGGCATCGGGATGGGCTTTCACCGTCTGCTGACGCACCGTGGTTATAAAACGTCGAAAGCGGTCGAGTATTTTCTGACGGTCTGCGGCACGCTCGCGCTCGAAAGCGGCGCGATCAACTGGGTCGCGACGCACCGCATTCACCACGCGCACACCGACGTGCCGGGCGACCCGCACTCGCCACGCGACGGTACGTGGTGGGCGCACATGGGCTGGATTCTGCGCGGCACTGCGCAACAGTATCCGCAGCAGACGCTTGCACGCTTCGCCCCTGACCTGATCAAAGACCCGGTGCATGTTTGGCTCAACCGTTTCTTCTACGTGCCGGTCATCATCCTCGGCGTGGCACTGCTCGCCATCGGCGGGTGGCCGATGCTGCTGTGGGGCATGTTCCTGCGCACGACGCTTGGTCTGCATGGGACGTGGCTGGTCAACTCGGCGACCCACCTGTGGGGCACGCGCCGCTTTAAGACAAACGACGACTCGACCAACAACTGGCTGATCGCGCTGATCTCTTTCGGCGAGGGCTGGCATAACAACCATCACGCGCACCCGCGCGCCGCGCGTCATGGCATCACCTGGTACGAGGTCGACTTCAACTGGTGGGGCATCCGCACGCTACAGTTTCTGGGCTTGGCGAAAGATATTAAGCTGATCAAACAATCCGAGTTAATCGAATCGAACAGCGCCGCCGACGCGCCGGCTTACTCAGAAGCCGCATGAGTCATTTCGCGGCGATGCGTTCAGTCAGCGTCCGAAATCTCACATGCTCTGAATTTAGTGAAAGAAGCTCGTCGTGATCCGGCGGGCTTTCTTTTTTGGTGAAGCGGAGCGCCTCGCGCGGGTGGCGCGCGGCGCCATCTTTTCGCATATAATTCTTTCGATGCGCATTGCCAGCCGTCGCAAGTCAATCACATTCTTCATCACGCTCGGCGCGTGCCTCGTGGCGCTCGCCGTCACGCTCAACGTCACGTGGGTTCTGCTCAACTGGCAGAAGGTGGCGTTGCTGGTGCTCGGCATCGTCTTCTTCATCGTGATTATCACCGGTCTGGTCCTGAACACGATTTTTCTGGTGCGCGAGATACGCCGCAACGAGCAGCATGACGGCTTCATCAACGCCGTCACACATGAATTGAAAACACCGATCACCTCGATTCGCCTCTACCTTGAGACGCTGCTGGCGCGCGACGTGGACGAAGCGCAACGACGCGAGTTCTATAAAGTGATGCTTGCCGACAGCGACCGCCTGCAACACACCGTCGAACAGGTATTGCGCGCCGGACGCACGGGCGACCGACGACGACGCATCAACTCGGCGTCCATCGACGTGGGCGAGATGGCGCGCGAGTGCATCGAGTTGGCGCGCCGGCGCTACAACCTCGACGCGGCGGCGCTACGTTACGTCCCGGCGACGAACGGCGATGGCGCGGCTTTGAAGGTGCGGGGCGATTTGGACGAACTCAGTTCGGCGGTCTCCAATTTGATCGACAATGCGGTGAAGTATTCCGAAGATGAAGTCGAAGTGACGGTCGAGGTCGCTCCGCTCGCTGACGGCCAGGTCTGCGTCCGCGTCCACGACTGCGGGGTGGGGATTCCGAAGGGGCAGATCAAACGCATCTTCAAACGCTTCTATCGCGCGCCGGGGTTGGTGATGGCGCGCGTCAAGGGAACCGGCCTCGGTCTGTTCATCGTCGAAGCGGTTGTCAAGAAACACGGCGGGCACGTCTTCGCCGAAAGCGAAGGACCGGGGCGCGGCAGCACCTTCACGATTCAATTACCGAGGGCCGAAAATTCATGAGCGCCACCGTGCTGATCGTCGAGGATGAAAAGCACCTGGCAGACGGACTGCGTTTCAACCTTGAGGCTGAAGGCTACGGGGTCGAGACGGTCGGTGATGGCGAAGCGGCGCTCGTTGCGCTGCTCGCGGGGTCGCGGACGTATGATGTGGTCGTGCTCGACGTGATGCTGCCCGGACGGGACGGCTTTGAAGTTGCCGCTGAGCTACGCCGTGCCGGGCAGTTCGTTCCGATTCTGATGTTGACCGCGCGGGGCCGCCCCGAAGACGTGCTGCGCGGATTCGAAGCGGGCGCAGACGATTACCTACCGAAGCCGTTCGAGCTGGCGATTTTGATCGCGCGACTACGCGGACTGTTGCGGCGGCGCGAATGGCTCGACCATGACCGCAGAGGAGGCGGGGCGGTCAAGCCGGAGTCGGACACTCTCAGCACATCAAAGGCCGTGGCAGGATACGACGTCGCGCGCTCGACGGGCATGGGCGAGCGGCGCGCCGACGCCGAGACGTTCGCCTTCGACGGCAAGACAATTGATTTCGGTGCGCTCGAACTCCGCGTCGCGGGCCGCGACACGGTGCGCCTGACGCTGATGGAGGCCGACCTTCTCCGCTATCTGATTCGCCATGCCGGGCGCGCCATTTCGCGCAAAGCAATGCTCGAAGACGTGTGGGGCTTGCGCGAAGACACCGATACGCGCGCCATCGACAACTTCATTGTCCGCCTGCGTAAGTACATCGAAGACGAGCCGTCGACCCCCAAACACTTGCTCACTGTGCGAGGCGTCGGCTACCGATTCGTGGCCGACCCGGCCCCCGGCGCGACGCAGTGAGCGGCTCTTCAACATCTTACTCGCGCAAAAGCCAAAGGTCGGGAATCAGTCTCCGCGTTTGACGCAACAGCGTGATGACTGAACACCGACCTTTGGCTTTTGAACTCCGACTTTCGAGCTTCGACTTTAAGCTTTGACTGAGCCGCTGATCTTTTTGCGAGTCGTCTCGCCGGTCTTCAACACCGGCAGCCCCTGATCGACATCGGCGTGCAACCGCGGGATGACGTGGGTGGCGACGACTTCGCCGACGCGGCGCCCGGCGGCGGCGCCCGCATCGACCGCCGCGCGCACCGCCGCGACATCGCCGCGCACAATCGCCGTCACCAATCCGGCGTCGATCTTCTCGTACCCGATCAGCGTGACGTTCGCGGCCTTCACCATCGCGTCCGCCGCTTCGATCATCGCCACCAGGCCGCGGCACTCGACCATCCCAAGCGCTTCCATGCTCATTCCTTCCGCCGGTTGATTTCGATGCTTACTGTTTATTCTCGAACCGGAGCGCCGCCGAGTTGATGCAGTAGCGCAGGCCGGTCGGCTGCGGCCCATCGTCGAAAACGTGTCCGAGGTGCCCGTCGCACCGGCTGCATACTACTTCAGTCCGCCGTTCGCCCAAACTGTCGTCAACATTTTCGCTCACGTTCCCCTTCACGGCCACCTGCCAGAAGCTCGGCCAGCCCGTACCGGAATCAAACTTCGCGTCCGAGTTGAACAACTCCTGCCCGCAGGCCACGCAGTGATACGCGCCCTTCACTTTCGAGTTGTGGTACTTGCCGGTGTAAGGTCGCTCCGTCCCTTTCTTCCGCACGATGTAATACTGTTCGGGGGTGAGTATCTTTCGCCACTCCGCATCACTCTTCATTACTTTGACTGTCTCCTTCTGCTTCGTGGCTGACTGTTCGACCGCGTTTGACGGCGACGCCGACGTGATGGCAGAAACGTCGCGGCTCAACGCGACCTCCGCCTTCGGGCTGCACGCGATTGCCACCGCGAAAAATAAGAACGTTCCCCACATGATATTGAATCTCATATATTATTTTCCTCCGTCAAAGATTACCTCTGCCTTCTCAAAAGAAAGTACGCGCACCCCAAGATTTTCGGATTGATCGACGGGCGTTGGTCGGCGCAAGCAGTCGCTCAAACCTCTCTGGCGGAGCGGATCAGTTACTCTTTTTTGCCCTTTGCCCCATTGCGCGCCGGCATGGACGGCGGCGAAGGCGTGCCCTTTCGAGAGGCACCAGCACCAATTTCTCTGAAGCTTCCCGTCACTTCCTGCAACACGTTCCGCTGTTGGTTGAGGCGCGAGGGAAGCGTCCACGCGAGGATTTGATGAAAGCCGGAAGGCGTCTCGACGGTAGTATTGATGTAAATGACTTTGACGTTACTGACGACGCCCTGCAACTCGTAGCGTAGCGCCGGGTAATCGCCAATGACGGTCGGGGTCGGAGCAGCCGAATCCGGCGAGCCGAGGTTCTTCAACATCGCGTCGCGTGTGATTTTGGTGAATGATTCGAGAGTCATGTCATCGGTAAAGTCCTCCCTACTTTCGCTGATGACGACGACATATGCCTCTTTAATTCGGTTCGATGCTTTCAATCCGGCGTCATCGTGCAACTGCGAGTCCGCGCGCCAGCCCGCAGGGATAGTCAACTGATACTTCCCGTCGGCGCTGGTCAGGACCGTCGGCTTAGCTGCTGCCTCAATCCCCTTCTTGACTTGCTGAGCCAGGTTGCACGCCATCAAGATCGCCGCGAACAACGCGACGGCGGCGAGTTTCCGCAAGAGAACAGATTGCATCAGCATTCACCTCAAGCTCAAAACTGTCCGGCGGGAGGATCACGGTTACGGGCACAACGTTCCGAAGTTTTCCTGCTGGTCGATGAAAGTATTTCAGTTCCGCAACGAGTGAATCGGCGCCGGGATGCGCCCGCCGCGTCGAATAAAATCGGCGCAGGCGAAACCGTTGACGGGCATGACGAGCGCGCTCCCCAGCAGACCGCCAAACTCGACGATGTCGCCGACCTCTCGGCCAGGGACGGGGATGATGCGGACGGCGGTGGTCTTATGGTTGACGACGCCAATTGCCATCTCGTCGGCGATGATCGCGGCAATCGTTTCGGCAGGAGTCGAGCCAGGCACGGCGACCATGTCGAGGCCGACCGAGCAGACGCTCGTCCACGCCTCCAGCTTCTCAATCGTCAGCGCGCCGACGCGCACCGCGTCGATCATCGCGGCGTCTTCCGAGACCGGGATGAATGCGCCGCTCATC
Source organism: Pyrinomonadaceae bacterium (assembly GCA_013816505.1). Lineage (GTDB taxonomy): Bacteria > Acidobacteriota > Blastocatellia > Pyrinomonadales > Pyrinomonadaceae > JACDEG01. The sequence goes on from JACDEG010000267.1 coordinate 5,273, forward strand.
CCGCCGACTGCACTGCTCGCCATCGCGCCGCCCTTCTTCACGGCGTCGGTCAGCAACGCGAGCGCCGCGGTCGTTCCCGGCGCACCGGCGCGCTCGAAGCCAAACGCCTCGATGATCTCGCCGACCGAATCGCCGAGGACCGGCGTCGGCGCGAGCGACAGATCGATGATTCCGAATTGCAGCCCCAATCGCCGCGCCGCTTCGCGCCCGACCAACTCACCGGCGCGTGCCAGCTTGAACGACAACTTCTTAATCAGCTCGGCCATTTCGTGAAGCGGCAAATCCTTCGGCGCGTGGCGGAGCGCGTGGTTGACGACGCCGGGGCCTGAAACGCCGACGTTGATCACCGCTTCGCCCTCGCCGACGCCGTGAAACGCTCCTGCCATGAACGGATTATCCTCGACCGCGTTGGCGAAGCAGACGAACTTGGCGCACGCGATTCCGCCCCGGTCGCGCGTCCGCTCCGCCGCGTCCTTGATGATCTCGCCGACGCGCCGGACGACGTCCATGTTGATTCCGGCGCGCGTCGTCGCGGCATTGACCGACGCACACAGACGCTCGGTGGTCGCGAGTGCTTCGGGAATCGAGTCGAGGAAGAGGCTTTCGCCGCGCGTGATGCCCTTATGCACGAGCGCCGAATAGCCGCCGACGAAATCGACGCCGACGCGCTTCGCAGCTTCGTCAATCGCGTGCGCCAGCGTCACGTAATCGCCGACGCTGTGTGCGCCACCGGCGATGAGCGAAACGGGCGTGATGGAAATTCTTTTGTTGGCGATGCGCAGGCCGATCTCATCGCCGATCTCGTCGACGGTCGTGACGAGTCGCGCGGCGGTGCGCTCTATCTTCTCGCCGATGCGCGCCGCCGTCTCTTCGATTGAGGCGCACGCGCAGTCGCGCAGCGAAAGGCCGAGAGTGACCGTGCGCACGTCGAGGTGCTCCATCTCCGTCATGCGCACGGTCTGTAGAATTTCCGCTTGCGTGTATTCCATAAAAACGCCGACGTGTTATGTGATGACGGTGCTGAAGAAAAGGAAGACCAGGAAGACGATGAATAGCGTGACGCCGATCAGTACGAAACGCAGGCCGGAGTCATCGGCGGCTTCCTCCAGAAACGCCATCGATGATTCGCGCAGTCGCTCGGCGCGATGGGGCGCACTATCGGCGATGACGACGGTCGGGCGGCGCGCGGGCGGCGCGGTGACCGGTGGCGATGCGTGCGGTGATGTCGATGGAGATGTTGACGGCGATGTCGGTAGAGGTGCTTGCGGAGGTGCTTGCGGAGGTGCTTGGGGTGCAGCGGCGGGCTGATCCGTCCGGGGCACAATCGCCGGCTTCCGCGAAGGCTCGACGGGACTCACTGCATCGGCGTGACGGTCGCGCCCCGAAAGCGAGTTGGTGACGCCGCCGCTGCGCGTCTCATGATCGACGGCGCGGCGGGCAGGCGTCGTCGTCGTCTGCTCCTGCGCACTGACATCGTGGCCACACTGCGGGCAGTAACGCGCGCGCGCGCGCACGGACGCGCCGCACTCCTGACACCGATGTGAAATTTCCGGGCTAGGCATATACGAAGGATGAAGGATGAGGGACTCTTAAGGGATGAGGGCGGAGGGATGAGGGATGAACCCAGGAATACAGAATACAGAATACAGAACACGAAATACGGAACATTGAAGATACGCAGGCGACTTGTTTACCGCTGTGTGCTGTGTGCTGCATTCTGTGTTCTGGTTTTGATTCATCCCTCATCCCTCATCCTTCATCCCTTAACTAAATCCGGTGCATCGCGTTGAAGAGGTCTTCGCGCTGTGCATAGATGCGCACGCCGAGTCGTTCGCCCTCACGGCGAAAGCGTTCCTTGAGTTCCGCCGCCGACTGCCGCGCCCGCGCGCTGTTGGCGATCAGCACCATCGCGAACTTGCCTTGCACGACCGTCTGGTTGATGTCCGCGATGCTGCACTCGGCCTCGGCCAAAATCTGCGCGACGGCGGCAACGATGCCCGGACGGTCGACGCCGAAGACCGAGATGACCATCCGCTCGGCGGAGCCTTCTTCGCGTGACGCTGTGGCGGCGGATAAAGGCACGGCCCCCGCATCCGACTGTAACCCGTCGCCAGCCCGTCCTGACTCTGCCCGCGTCGTCCCACTGGCGGCTACAGCGACAGGCTCAATCGCGCGGTAGATGTCAGTCACCAGACCCTCCACCGTCCGCTCGTCCGCGCCTGCACCCAATCGCCCGTAGACGGCGCGCGTAATGCGATAGATTAATTCTTCATTAGCCATTCTTCAGATAAGGACTGAGGACTGAGGACTGAGTGGAGAGTTATTGCTCAGTCCTCAGTCTTCAGTCCTTTCTAACGTCTTCCGCCATCGCGTGCGCTTAGTTCGCGTGCGGCGGCGCGCAGTTCGTCCGACAGTGTGTCTTCATGCACGTCGACGCGGTCGACGATGCCGACCACCGCCGCTTCGATTGACATGTCCTGATTGCCGATGGCGGAGCGCGCCGCTTTGCCGTAAGCGCACAAGACCGTCTCGCCAACCCCCGCGCCCAGCCGGTCGGCGACCACGACGATGTTCTTCGTCGGCTCTTTGTCGAGGTCAATCGGATGCACGATTAAAAAACGGACGCCTTCGAGATCGGGCGTCTTCTTCGTTGACCATAGCGTGCCGACGACCTTGCCTAAAAACATAAACAGGGGTCAGGGGTCAGGGGTCAGGGGTCAGGGGAAGCCGATTTTGACCGGCCCCTGACCCCCAGCCTCCGACCCCCTTCTTATCCTTTCGCGAACACTTCCGCCGCGTCGCCCATGTCACGCGCCGCCGGGGTAATGATGGTGCGCGCATTGACGTAAATTTTTTCGCCCTTTTGGAGCGCGCTGCGCACGTCGTCCTCGCAGACGAAGTCGACGACGCGTTGGCCGTTAGACAGTGCCGGTGGCTGACTGTTTCCCGCCGCGCCGTTGTCGCCTTGTCTCCCGTTTGGTCTGTCACCAGACCCCGCGGTCGCGGGCGTACTGCTGCTGTTCGACCCCTCAGCGTGCGGCGTATCCCGTTCCGCGGCGGATGACACATTGCCGCCGCGACCGCCGTTGATATGTGTTGTCGGCGCGGCTTCCGCTTGCGGTGCGGCACCGCCGGACGGCGAGACGCGGTGCGGTTC
>JACDEG010000268.1 GCA_013816505.1 Pyrinomonadaceae bacterium
TCGCACGGCAATGTAGCGGACGGCAACGGAACTTCACCGGTGAAAATTTCTGGGCGCGTGGTTACGCGGTCTCCACCGTGGGCTTCACCGAGGAGCAAATCCGCGACTACATCCGCACCCAGAATGGAGGAAACGGCGCAGGCCGCTTGTGAGACTACGAACGCCCGTGTGGGCGAGGCGTGCAAGGCCGCGTTAGGCGTTGCCGCCGAGCGGTCTGGACAACGGTGCTGTGTGGTTGTGATAGATCAAGATGATTAACCGTGACCGTCTTTGAGACGGCCACGCTCATCAAGCCACCTGCTTTGCGGGTGGTGTCTGACTTTTGTAATACTAACGTGACGGCTGTGGGAAAGGCGGCGGTGTGAACAAGGCATCGAAGCCCTGCGAGGCAGAGAAATCGCTCGGCACCGGGCGCATATCGGTTCTCACCCATCGATCAATCGCCACCAGCGCCGTTTGCAACTGAACAGGGGTAAAATTGCAATGACCGATGCCGTTTGTATAGGTCTGGAAGAGAAAATTCTCGCGACCTGCCGCAGTGACCGTGTCGCGGTAAGCTGATTCGTGTGATACCGAAACCAACTCATCTATGATGGTGTGCAGTGTGAGCACAGGTCGGTTGATGTTCCCGGTGTAGTCAGCGTTACGCATCAGATAATTACGCGCTAAAGATTCTGCGGAAATATTCGTCCGGGCATTCATGGCGGCGAGATGAGGCTCGGGGTCGAGGCCCAATAATGCGAGATAGGCTTTCTCATTAGAGGTCAAGCTATAAGTGTGGTTCAGATTCTGAACAATCCGACCACCAGCTCTGCGTTCCAATTCGGCGCGATATTCAGTGGCATATTTCATATCCGCTAACACCCATCGCGGAAAGAATGGCTGTGGGGAGAAAGGCGGCGGCGGAGTAATCCCGCGTCCTGGAGTTCCACTCACCAGCCGGATGAATTCGAAAAGACCGAAGTTGAGGGGGTTGCTGATTTCTGCCAGCAGCTTCGGTGCGACTTCAGTTTCGAAGTCCAGGTCGTCGCGAACATCACCTGGATTGCCCCAGTTCGGAGGCACCCCAAAGACGACGTCGTAGGCCAAAAGGAGATCGGCGGTTAAGTCCCATGATCGGGAGGTCCCGGCTCCGACAGCGCATCCGGCAATCGCTCCATCGTAAAGGCGGCCACCGTCTCTCTCCATGCTCGCCAGAGTAATCACGGAACCCATCGAGAAGCCCAGGAGAATCGTGCGTTGGGGCGTCGCCACATTATCGCGGAAGAACCGCGTCAAGTACTTGATGTCCAGAACGCCTTCGCGCACCGCCCAGCCGTTGTCCCGTAGGGCGGAGCTTGCCAGCGCATAACCCAGTACCAGAACTTGCTGAACTTGTGCGTCATCAACTGAGCGATCATCCACTTCGCCCGGATGGTCGGCTTTATCGCGATAACCGTGAACGTAAACAAGAAGGGTTCCGTTCCAGTTCGCCGGCACCTGAATTCTATAGGGTGCTCCTTCGAACTCACCCGTCAGATCCACCGGCACAGTTTGTGGTACAGCTTCGACCGCATCTGGAGAAGCTAGCGACGCGTCCTTTGTGAAGGTTGTAGGAATGGCAAATACATTGATAAAGAGAGTCAAAAATAAGGTGAGAGCAATGAACAGCGTTCTTTGTCTCATTAGACTGATCGGGTCTTTAAACAGCTTTTTTTGATCGCGCGAGTAAAGCATTGAGGTGCTCCTTTGGAATGGCACAATGCCGGGAAACATCGTGCTGAAATGAACAGAAGATATCCTGGAGAAGAAATACCGCTGCCGTACAAGACTATTCTTGACTGCGCGTGGGCACTTTTCTTACTCGCTCCAGCGTCGCCTGCTGCGCGCTCTGACAACAACTCCAGCAAGACCTGTGCTAAGCAGAAGAACAGTCGCTGGCTCAGGTACAGCGGCAGTCCCATCTAACAGTATTTGTCCAGGTCCTGTAATCGTGTTAGTAAAGGTGCCGAAATCACTATTCAGAGCTCCGGTGGTGATCAGGAAGTAATTAGTACTGGCTGTGAGATTGATGGTGAATCCAGAAGTTCCGAAGTCAAGATCGTCATCGTTGGCGATGAGGGCGTTGAGTAGCGGGGATACTGGGTTGAAACTGTTGAAGTAGAGAACCAAAAAGCCGTCATAGTTCTGCACACTGGAGAAATCGTATGAACCGCTAACACTGACACTGAGCTGCGTAAGGCTGTAATGCACGGCGGTGCCTAAGTTGGAAAGTGCGGTGGGAGGATTGTTCCCATTATCAATTGGACGATTAAACGCTGACCCACCTGACGTGGTGCCCATGAATGTAACCGCATCTGCAAAAGACGGGATTGACGATAAGGTCAACATGATTAAGAGCAGTGACAATCTAAATACTGAACCGTCTATGCGAGTCATTCTGTGTACCTCCAAGTATCAAATGCGGCACGGCGGCAAGTGACGAAAGAACATTCACCGCAGAGTTGATGATAAAAGGCTAGACAGACGAGACAGCAGGGTAACTGCACGCTCCTCTGATCAGCCGGGATAACGTTTAAAGCGGTGGAAGGATATGTCTACTCTAGCAATGAGTCAAATATAAGGGCGCTTACCCCGAGCAGATCGCAAATGTTGTAAACGCTACAGCGCTGTCGGGCAAAGAGATCGGATGTGTTGTTCCGATGCTGCAATACCTGTTCCCGTAAACTATCAGGTGAATTCAACTACGAAGTGCAACTGCACAACTACAACTCAATACAGAGATAAGGTCGTTTGTCTGTTTTATCAGGTCTACTGCTTGCAACTGTTATGCCCATGACTGGAGAGGCTAATGCGTCTCCTCAGAATAGATAACCGCGTTGCACTTCGTAGTTGAATCCGCCTCATGTAAGAGGGGTCATCAGGTGGTGTCAGGTTAACCGGCTGATGATGCGAGACAACTTCTCCTATGGCAAAATCCGCTTATGCATACGCCTGCTTTTTCTACCACCGCCATCGCTTTCCCGCTGAGATCATCAATCATTGTATCCTCGCACCGTCCATCAACTAAGTTTGAAGTCACCAAGAGCCAGGCACTGGGTCACTAAAAGCACACGGCAATGGTCGAAATGATGGATCGATTCCTCGACCATGAAACGGCTTGATGTATGTCCGCGGAGAGTCCTTCCGGAGTACAATCAATTCACCGTGAACACATCAACGCACCAGGTCGAATGGTAACAGCGTCTCGAGTGGACGCTTCGCTCACGCGCACTCGTGCTCCTCCTCGAAGATGAGGAGGGGGTGAGAGCCTCCGTCATCCGCGATCTGCACCGCCGCTACCAGCAGAACCGCGACTACACGCCTTCACCGGTCACAGTGCCAGAGCGAGGCACCGACACGGCGTTCGTGCGCCACATCGCCGCCTCGGTCGGACTCACCCCGCAGCGCTCACGATACTACCTCTTTCAAGAGTTTGAGGCGTATTGCGGTCGCCAGTATGCGGCTGACCAGCGAGTGCTGCTGTTGATCGACGACGCGCATCATCTGAGGCTCACCACAATGCGGGTATTACACAGTTTAAGCACGGTCGTGGTGGCGAACGACCTGGCGGTGGGGATGGTGATGATCGGGCGCGGCGAGGTAGTCAAACAAATGCAGAAAGAGAGCTGGCGAGCGTTCGAGTCGCGGATCGGGCTGCGGATGCGCTTGTCTTCAAGGGAGGCGAAGGCGGCTTGAACGAAACAGATCAACAAGGAGAGCGCCGGTCGCGCAACCGCTTCGTGACGATTGATGACCTGGCGGAACGAGTGCAAGTGCTGGAGGCAGAACGCAGCAAGTTAATGACTACCGCGGAAGAGTTGCGCGGCACGCTTGAGGAACTGGTGGAAGCGTGTGACGCGGGCGGCACGGGGCGGTACCTGATGGCGCTTGGCCTGGCCCGAAGGTTGCTCGATGCAGAGGCTTCGGGTGACGAGCGGGAGGAGGAATAAACGGTGAGAGATGGCACACAAGCGCGGGTGCTGATGACGAAACAAGATCGTGATGGCAGATCCTACCAACCGCGATCACTCAAGAGTGGCGCCAACACGCCGAGCCTTGCTACCATCTCAACTGGCAAAGTCATGGAGGCACCTCACATGTTGGATAAATTTCTATCGTCGGAATCTATCATCTGAGGATGACTCCTGATTCGACTCTGCATGGCCACAGTCAAGTATGAGTGAAATTGAAAGAATCATTGATCAAATGCAGCGAGCTTTCACGGCTGAGGCTTGGTGCGGTTCTTCGCTGCATGAGGCTCTGGCAGATGTGACGGCTGAGCGTGCTGCGGCTAAACCTTTAGCTGATGCTCATTCTATTTGGGAGATCGTCCTGCATATTGCGGCGTGGAAGGGAGCCATCAAGCAGCGGCTGGCGGGTCAGCACGTCATATTACCTGAAGAGGGTGATTGGCCTCTGGTCACGGATGTTAGTGATTCAGCGTGGGCGGAAAGCTTAGCCAGTCTCGATGATCGCCAAGAAGAATTAATGAAGGTAGTCAGAGGCATCAACGACGATCAATTAGATGAGACACTACAAGCTGATGGAAACAGAGAGAGCGGCGGGGGAGTATCTCGCTATGTGACATTGCACGGAATAACGCAGCATGATCTGTATCATGCCGCGCAGATTGCGTTGTTAAAGAAAGTTTGAAGGCCATCCCCAAGTATTCGTTGAAGAGCGAAAGCAGCAGTGGGTGTGCGAAGAAGTTGTGATAAGCGTCTGGATCACGCTACGAAGTCATCTCAAAACTCTTGAGGAGTCCAACATATTGTTAGTGGCAGCTCAACTGACTGCCATATCTTGAGTTTCGCCAGAGTTTTGAGATGACTTCTACCGCATGCAGAGCGCGTCACACCCACGTGCATGTTCCAAGTTCCTCTTAAATCTAAGACTTGAGCAAAGCTCTTGTCGAAGGCTATAAGAAGAAAATGAACATGGAATACCTATAACGGCATCAAGCCGACCGCCACCAGCACGCCTTTTATCAGCGGGGGGAGCGCGCGGCGACTTATGCCGGACGTTAGGCGGCGAGCCCGATGGCGAAGACGAGGCGCGGTCTGGCCCGGAGGTACCTAAGACATGCGAAAATCAATACTTGTGTTTATTGTTGCTGTTTGGATGGCAAGTCCGGCGGTGGCGGCCGACCCACCCGACTTGCTCTACGTGCCCGGCTCGACCGAGAAAGTTTGCCAGCTCACCGGCGACTTCGACCGTGGCCTCAAGAGGCCGACGCTCAGCCAGACCGCGAAGCGGTACGGCGTCACCGGGACCGACCTCGGCAGTTCGTTCGAGCATGAGGGCCGCCTGTACTTTCTGTTCGGCGACACCAAGGGTCGACCTGGTGATTGGGACGCGGTGGCCTGGACCCGGGGCGCCGACCCAGAAAAGATCGTCCTCGACTTCCACAAGGGGGAAGACGGGAAGTGGCTCCCCCCGAGGGTGCCGGGGATCGAGCAGGGGGCTTTCGAGATCCCCAGCGGCGGCGTGTCCGTCGCCGGTACCATGTACGTCGTCTTCACCACCGACCACACCAACAAGACGGTCATGGGCCGGTCCGTGCTCGCCTCGTCGGCCGACGACGGCCGATCGTTCCGGGCGCTGTACGACCTGTCTCGGGACAAGTTCATCAACGTGTCGATCTGCCTGGCGGACGGCTGGCTCTACATCTACGGCAGTGGCGAGTATCGCGAGAGCAGCGTCTGCTTGGCGCGGGTGAGGCCCGGCGATCTCGGGGATCGGTCCAAGCTCCGGTATTTCGCGGGCACCGGCCCGGACGGTCAGGCGCGCTGGGCCGAGCGGGAGGCGAACGCGACCCCGCTGTTCCGCCATGATGTCGTCGGTGAGTTCTCGGTCGCCTACTTGGAGCCGGTCAAGCGGTACGTCATGTTGTACAACCACAACGTCGGCGACCCTCGCGGGATCATCATGCGCTCCGCCGCGGACCCGAGCGGCCCGTGGTCCGAGGGCACCGTCATCTTCGAGCCGTGGCGGGACGGTGGGTACGGGCACTTCATGCACATCTCGGCCAAGTTCGCGGCCGAGAGCGACGAGATCGGCGACCCCAACCGCGACGAGACGTGGGGCGCAGAGTATGGGCCTTATGTCATGGGCCGGTTCACGACCGGGGCTGGCGGTCGATGCCGGATCTACTACACGCTCTCAACCTGGAACCCGTACCAAGTTGTGGTCATGCGGAGCGACCTCAAGTTGGGTCCGCGAGCGAAGTAGGTCGCCTTGCGGGTGGCCGTGGGTATTCGTTCGCTGCCCCAGGCAATCCGCAACCCCCTTCGAGTAATTTGGACGAGGTGTTTGTAGATATCAACGGTCAGCGGGTCCAACTTTCGGCTGATGCGGGACTCACCGCCTATACTCCGCAGGTTGGACCATTAAGTGAGTTTCTCGCAGCCTTAAGATGCCACGGGAATAATAATGAGGAGAGTGGTGGCGGTGTTTGGTACTTTGATGATGACAGCGCACATGGTTTGAACGTCTTGAAGCGATGAGCTTAGAGTGCCGTGGAGAAGAGAAGAGGGTTCGCCGGTGGGAGGCGTTCGACGTCTGCAGGCGTCTAATTTATAGTTGAACTAAACCGCTGCGCGGTAGGTCTTCGTCTCACATTTTTGATTGCTTCCGGAAAGTTCGTTGCTGTATCTGCTCCTGACCCTACTCACTTTCGGTCTACTTACAGACACACATCTTAATGTCTCGTACACCAGTTTAGCCGTCACGCTCAGGCTCCCGGCGCGAAGATACTGTTGATTGCTTGATCGACAATATCTTCAGTAAAGGAGCTACTCTATGACGCCGCTTCGTCAACGCATGCTCGACGGCATGCACCTCCGCAACTTGTCGCCTCGTACCATCCAAGCCTACATCGATCACGTCGCCAAGTTTGCCGCTTACTTCGGTAAGTCGCCCGAACTGCTCGGCCCTGATGAAATCCGCCAGTACCAAATTCATCTTGTCCACACACGCCACGTCTCCTGGAGCACTTTCAACCAGGGCGTCTGCGCGCTGCGCTTCCTCTACCGCGTCACGCTCGACAAGGATTGGGCGATCTCACACATCCCGTTTCCCAGACAGGTGCGCAAGCTGCCTGTCGTCTTAAGCTCGGCTGAGGTCCTTGAGTTCCTCTCTGCCATCACCAGCCTCAAGTACCGCGCCATCCTGATGACCGCCTATGCGGCCGGCCTGCGCATCTCGGAAGTCACACACTTACGCCCATCCGACATCGACTCTGAGCGCATGGTCATCCGCATCCAGCAGGGCAAAGGCCACAAAGATCGCTACGTGATGCTTTCGCCTGCTCTGCTGCAAGTCTTGCGGCGCTACTGGCGGGCCGCACGTCCCACGACTTGGTTGTTCCCCAGTCGCGACCCCGCCCACCCCATCAGCTACTCGGCGGTGCAGCGCGCCTCTCAACAGGCAGCCCGCGACGCGGGCCTCTCCAAGCCAGTCACCGTCAGAGTGCTGCGGCATTGTATGCTGGTCTTAAAGCTATTGACGACGGAAGAACAGAAATTAAGCGGAATGATGTAGTAGAAGCAGTTTTAGACGTTGTTGTTGATGCTGAGATTGTAAATAGCGCCTACCATGCAGCAACTCGTAGCACTCAAAGTAAAAGCCAATACGATAAAGCCCTACTTGCTTGCGCGTTAGCAGATCGGGATGAACATGGGTTTTTCACTGCCGGAGGGATGTGCGATTGGCTGGCGACTTTACAGGTACGGGAAAAGGATATTTCCCGCGACATGCACTACTTAACTGAGTTTTGCGAACCTAAACGCGGGCGTGTTCTACATCAAATCGGAGATAGGTGGAGCAAGATGTATCGCTTCACAGACCCCCTAATGAGGCCATTTTTAATAATAAAGGCATTCGGAGACCGCGAGCTTAGCCCACACGTACTGAGTCTCTTTATTAACATTGCCCCAAGCAGGATTCAAGAAGAACTGCCTTTTTGATTTGACCAGCGGGCTTGAGCAGCCTTTTTAGCTATGGTTGTGCGTTTCTTGCTTGACAGTTTCTCGGCGCGGGCTTTGCCACCCTTCAAGCCGCCAAGTCTGCCGAGCGCGACAGCCGCCGGATTCTTTTCAGGCTTTTCTTCTTGCTCGTCTATGTCTGTAGTGAGTTCGGCAACGATGCTTTTGGCAAGCTGAGACTCGTCTTGCGGTGCACGGCGGATGCTTAAGCGTTTAGGCATAGGTGAAGTATGCCACAGGCTCAAGTTAGATGCCAAAAGATTTATTTCGTGAGCAACACACTATCGCCCCACTACCGGGAAAAGGGTCATCAGGTCGAGCCGGAGGATGTCGCGCGGTTGTCGCCGCTGGTGTTCGACCACATTAACTTGCTGGGCCGCTACGCTTTCTCCATTCCCGATCCGGTGCAGCGCGGCGAGTTG
>JACDEG010000269.1 GCA_013816505.1 Pyrinomonadaceae bacterium
CAAATTTCCCATCAACAATTCTCCCGTGTCATCAAACAGATTTACTCAGCCGTGACAGGTAAATGGTGACAGGTGACAGGACAGTTTACATTCTGTGCTGCACGAGGACGAGTCCTGTCAGCCAGCATCTTGACCAACAAACTTTAGCTTCGGTCGCAAACACTCACGTGATTTAACTCTTTCTTGTCACCTGTCACCCGTCATGTTTGAGTTATTTGACTTTCAAAATGACGAATGTCAGATCGTCATGTTGCGCCGCACCCGCCGACCACTCGCGCACCTGACTCTCTACGCGGTCGCGCACCTCATCCGCAGACATGTGCGCGCAGGCGGTGAGTACTTCACGCAATCTCTCTTCGCCGAACTCGTTGCCTTCGCGGTCGAGCGATTCCGTCAGACCGTCCGTGAAAGCGATCAGCAGGTCGCCGCTTACCATTTGGAGCGTCTCTTGCTCATAGCGGCAACAATCGAAAACGCCGAGCACGGGTCCGCCCGCCGTGAGTTCCCTGACCTCGATTAGATTTACAGGAGTATTGGGTCCACCCGTAATTTCGTTCTCCAAGCTCTCTGCTTCCAGCACCGCCACAGCTGCGCAGGCACCGACCGCACGCACAGCGGCGGGCATCATCATCGACCCTGACGACACACGCAGCTTGCAATCGGAGATCGTGTGTCGGCTGCCGCACGTGAGTTGCCCATCAGAGTTGTTTGTTCTGACGAGTATCGGCGGATTGTGACCAGCGTTGACGTAGGTGAGCGTTCGCGCCTCTTCATCGAACTGCGCGTAAAAGAACGTCACATAGCTCGCCGCGCCGGTCGAACGATGCACGAGGCGATTCATCGTGCGGACCAATTCTGCCAGCGAATCCGTCCTGCCGTCCGTGCGGTGACTCATCACCTGACTTCGCAGAGAGGCTTGCACGTTCGACATCAAGAGCGCCGCCGAGATGCCTTTGCCAGCGACATCAGCGACGGCAATTCCGAGTTGACCGTCGTTGAGCGTGATGAAGTCGTAGTAGTCGCCGCCGACGGCGCGTGCCGGTTGGAAGAAAGCCGCGAGGTCGAGCGACTCGGTTTCCGGCGCAGCTTCGGGAAGAAGCCTCTGCTGCACTTCACGCGCGAGCGCGAGTTCACGCTTCAACCCTTCCTCCGCGACCATCCGCTCGGCAAGTTTCGCGTTCTCGATGATAAATGCCAGTTGACTCGCCACAGACATCAGCATCCGCTTGTCTTCGGCAGAGTAACACCTTGAACACTGGCGCAGACCAAGCGAGAGAATACCGACGAGCCGTTCACGAATTGTGATGCCGAGGACTAACCGCGCCTCAACTGCATTCAAGGTCGCACACTCTCGCTCGCGTTCCGCTCTGCGCCGTGCGTCGAACGACGCGACCGCGCGCCGCCACGTCTCCAAGTCGTCAGGCGTGAGTCCCAACGGCGCGGACAAACCGCTCAAACGTTTGACGATCAAAGAATTCGCTGCCAGCGTGTGCCGGTTAAGCGATTGTCTTGCGGCTCCGTGTTTAAGCTCTGCTTCCTTCGACGAGACGCGACACACATAATCGCCCATTGCGTCATCGCGCACGAAGATCGAGACATTTGTCGCGCACAGTGCGTCCGCGATTTCTCTGACGACGAAACTGTAAATCTGATCCGTGTTCGTCACGCCGCGCGCCGCTTGTCCGAGATCAAAAAGAATGCGCCGCTCGTCGTAAGCGCGGATGGGGAGACGGCGTTCAAGTCTTGTCAGCACTGAGCGATTGACGAAGAAGTGCAGCACGGCTAAAAGCGCGCACGCCGCCGCCACCGACGCGATGTCAGCGCGTCCTCCGAAGCGGTCGAGCATCGCCGCGCGGCTTCCCGTGAGTGCGACCGAAAGCGCGGCGCACGCGGCGACAGCTTCAACAATAAGCAACGTACCGGCGGGCGACAACCGCCCCGTCGCCTTTCGGAGCCGACGCTCAAGCGTACCGTAATATCTGCGTAATGTGTGCTTGAGAACTTTCATCTGTGGACGCCTGATGAAAGCGGCGTGCCAGTAACGGTCGAGCAGTAATCATCCGGCAATTAAAGGAAATGGAAGGGATGATGGCGGAGCGGGCGGCGCGCATGTCCGTTCATGGGATTGGTTAATCTCATTATCGAAACGTGCATTCGTCCGAAAGAGAGTCCCGCTTCACGGGGAGCCGCACGGCGGTAGCAGATGCGTGAGGTAGGCAGACCAATGCGTCGCTTGAAAGTTCCACGCGCTGCAATCACGTGTGATTTGTAAGCTACTCATGCCGCAATGCTACCAGCGGGTCAACCTTCGTCGCACGCCGCGCCGGGATGTAACTGGCAAGCAGTGCGACCGCACCGAGCAACGCAGCGGTGCCGATGAAAACAGGCGCGTCGGTCGCGCTGACGCCATAGAGCAAACTCGACAGAAAGCGTGTCACCACGAACGCGCTCGCCAATCCGACCGCTACACCGAGAATCGCGAGCGTCATTCCCTGACCAACGACGAGACGCAGCACGTCCGCCGTCTGCGCGCCGAGCGCGATGCGGATGCCGAGTTCATGCGTCCGTTGCGCGACCGAGTAAGCGATCACGCCGTAGATGCCGACCGCTGCGAGAATCAGAGCTAAGGCGGCGAAGATGTTGGTCAACATCATCACCAACTGCCGCGCGGCGACGGATTCGGAAAGCAACTGCCCCATCGTCTTAAAGCTATAGCCCGTCTGCGTGCGGTCCACTTCTTGAATCGCGCGGCGGAGCGGTTCGCGCAAACTCGCGGGGTCAGCGCCGGAGCGTGCAACGAGCGCCATCGTCGCGATTGGAGCCTGCGTGTAGGGAATGTACATCTCCGGCTTGGCTGTCTCCTCCAACTCGAACCGCACGTCGCCGACGATACCGACGATCTCGCGCGTGACGGCTTCGCCGTACAGCGCCTTTTCTTCCGGACCGCCGGACGTTAAGCGTTTGCCGAGCGGGTCTTCATCACTGAAGAAGCGCCGCGCCATCGCTTGGTTGATGACGACCACGCCGGGCGCGTCCGTCGCGTCGCGCTCGCTCAACGCGCGTCCTTTGAGTAGCGGGATGCCCATTGCGCGGAAATAGTCGTGGCTGATGATGGACTTGTTCGCAGTGCGACTTTCGTCGGGCGCGGGCGGCGGGCGTCCTTCGATCTCGAACGAAGAGGATGTTAAAGAATTGCCGAGCGGCAGATTAGTGACCACACCGGCGGATTGCACGCCGGGGAGCGTCGCGACGCGGTCAAGCACCTGTTGAAAGAAGACGGCTTTCTGACGGCTTTCGGCATAGCCCGTTCGTGGCAGCGAAATGTGCATCGTCGCGACGCCTGCGGAGTCGAATCCGGGGTTGACGTTTCGCAGTTGCCGAAAACTTTTGATGAACAATCCGGCGGAGACGAGCAACACTAGCGAGAGCGCGATTTGTGTGACGACGAGCAGGCTGCTCAGACGCCCGCGGTGCAGGCTCGAGCTCTGGCTGCGTCCGCCTTCTTTAAGCGTGCTGTTGAGATTCGTCTTCGAGGCCTGAATCGCCGGAGCCAGCCCGAAGAGTAGTCCGGTGAGAAGCGCGACGAGCAGCGTGAACAGAAGCGTCTGCCCGTCAATCGCCACCTCCTTCGCGCGCGGCAGCGTGCTCGACACGACGCCCGTGAGCAGATCGGTACACCACACCGCCAGCAGCAAACCGCCTCCGCCGCCGAGTAGCGCGAGCAGTATGCTCTCGGTCAGCATTTGACAGATGAGACGGAAGCGGCTTGCGCCGAGCGCCGTGCGAATCGCGATCTCTTTTCGTCGTGCGGTCGCACGTGTCAGCAGTAAATTGGCGATGTTGGCGCAGGCGATCAGCAGCACCAGGCAGACCGCGCCGAAGAGCGCGATGAGCGACGGTCGAACCTCGCCGACGATCACATCATAGAGCGGCACGACCGACACACCTCTGAATTTGTTCTCATCGTATTCCTGCCCTAAACGCTTTGCGATGTCGCGCATCTCTGTTTGCGCTTCGACGAGGGAGACGTTCGGCTTGAGGCGCGCGACAACGGAAAGAAAGCCGTTGACATGACCCGGTTGGCGGACGTAACTCAAATTCGCGGGCAGCCACACGTCCGTGCTGGCGCTGGGAAACTTGAAATCGGGCGGCATGATGCCGACGACCGTGAACGTCTCGCCGTTAAGCGTAATCGTTTGATTCAACAGTTGCGGGTCGGCGGCGAAGCGTCGCTGCCACAATCCGTGACTGATTAAGGCGACGCGACTGTTTCCGCCCGGCTGATCTTCATCTGGTAAAAAGTCGCGCCCAGTAGCGGGGGCGACGCCGAGCGCATTCATAAAGTCCGCGGTGACACGACTGCCGACGACGCGCTCCGGCTCGCCCGCGCCCGCCATCGTCAGGCTCGCGTAGTGATAAGCGGCGACATGCTCGAAGACGCGGTGCTGTTTCTGCCACTCGGCGAATTCCGGCGCGGCGACCGAACCGCGCTCTTGTCCCCGACGTGTGTCCGTGCTCGCCAGCGTGATGATGCGCTCCGCCTCCGGGTACGGCAGCGGCTTGAGTAGCACCACGTTAATCACACTGAAGATCGCCGTATTCGCACCGATCCCTAGCGCCAAAGTCACGACGGCGACGAGAGTTACACCGGGATGCTTCAACAGCATCCGTACCGCGAAACGTATGTCTTGCCAAAGCGCGTTCATCAATTCACCTCAACGCGTTCAATCTTTATCACTCATACCTCAGCGCGATCATCGGATCGACCTTCGATGCTCGACGCGCCGGGATGAAACTCGCAGCCAGAGCGATCAGTGTCAGGAACACGGCGATGCTGACGAAAGTTAAAGGATCGGTCGTGCTGACACCGTAGAGGAAGCTTACGAGCAGGCGCGTGACGGCGAAAGCCCCTCCCAAGCCGAGCAGGACGCCGACGGCGACGAGCGCCATCCCTTCACGCAGGACGAGTCCGAGTACATCACCTCCCCGTGCGCCGAGCGCCATCCGTATACCGATCTCGCGAGTGCGCCGCGCGACCGAATATGACATCACACCGTACAGACCGACCGCTGCCAATAAGAGCGCCAGCAAACCGAACACGCCGAGCAGCACCGCGCCCATCCGTGCCGGGAACAACGAGTTGTTGAGCAGTTCGGTCATCGGCCTGATGTTTGGGACGGGTAAGTTCTTCTCAATTGTTTGCACTTCGCGGCGCACCCCGGCGGCGAAGTTCGACGGGTCGCCGCCCGTGCGAATCAATAAAGTCATCCCGGTCTCGTGACGTTGCAGGATGCTCTGGTAAACCATCGGCGCGGACGTTTCGCCGAGCGTGATGTACTTGCCGTCGCGGGCGAGGCCGACAACTTCCAGCCACGGCCCTTTCGCGCCGCTCAAGCTGAGCCGTTTGCCGAGCGGGTCTTGATCGGGGAAATAACGTCTGGCGAAAGTTTCGTTGATGATGATGACGCCCGGCGCGCCTTCACGGTCTTGGGCGGTGAAATCGCGCCCGCGTAACAGGGGGATGCTCATCGTCTCGAAGTATTTCAACGCGACGGGGCTGGCGAGTGTGAGGTTCTCTCCCGTGTCGGGATTTCCGCTTGTGCTTTCGCTATTGCTCGTGCGATTTGGTCCCTCTCGGCCTTCAATTAGCACATTACTCTGGCGACTCGCGCCGCTCAGCGGCGGTGTGCGTGAGAGCGTCGCGGACTGCACGCCCGGGATCGCCTCGACACGCTCGATCATCCCCCGGTAAAACTCCTGTCCCTGCGCTTTCGTGTAGCGCAGCAGGTGAATGTTAAGCGGCATCACCAGGACATGCTCCGGACTGAATCCCGGATCAATGTGTTGCGCTCGATGGAGGCTGCGCAAGAATAATCCCGCGCTAATCAACAACACGAGCGACAGCGCCACCTGTGCGACGACCAATAGGTTACGCAGGTTAAAGCCACGAAAGCCCCAAGAGCTTCCACCCGGCAGCGCCACCATTTCGTCTTTGAGCGCGTGGACGAGGTCGGGATTTGAAGCTTGCAACGCCGGCGCGATGCCGAAGATGATACCGGTCAATACTGAGAGCAGCAGCGTGAAAGCCAGCACCCTGGCGTCGAGGCTGAAATCAAATGTGACGGGAAAGAAGTTGCCCGGCGGCGAGTATGACTGCAAGGCATCGACGAGCCACACGGCGAGCAGCAGACCACCCGCGCCGCCCACCAATGACAAGAACACGCTTTCCGTCAGCAGTTGACGAATCAAGCGCCAGCGGCTCGCCCCCAACGCGAGACGGATGCTGATCTCTTTGCGTCTGGCAGAGGCCCGCGCAAGCAGCAGGTTCGCCACGTTCGCACACGCGATCAGCAGAACCAATCCGACCACCCCCGACATCAACCCGGCGACGGAGAGCAACGTGCCGCGCTGATCAGGGTCGCCCTTCGTGACCGGAAAGAGCGTGGCGGTTTCCTCCTTGTTCGTGTCCGGGTAAGCGTCTGCCAATTGCTTCGCCAGCACCTTCATTTCGGACTGCGCCCCCTCGAAGCTGACATCAGCTTTGAGGCGACCGATCATGTTCAGCCAACCGTTTCGGCGCACGGAGAGCAAGTCCGGATTCATCTCGCCGGAGTAACCGCTGCGCGGGGGACGCACTACCGCCTGCATCATCATCGGCACGTAGATGTCGCTCGTCCGGCCCGCCTCCGCGCCGTCGAACCCGGCGGGCGCGACGCCCACAACCGTGAAAGGCTGCCCGTTCAAAAGCAGTTGTTTGCCAACGGCGTTCGCGTCACCCGCGAAGCATCTCTGCCACAACCCGTGACTGATGATGGCGACCGGATGCGCTCCCGGCGTTTGATCTTCCTCTGGCAAGAATGTCCGCCCCGCGCGGGCGCGCACGCCCAGCACGTCAAAATAATTGCCGCTGACAATCAATCCGGAAATCTGCTCCACCTGCTCGTTGTCGCTCAGGCTCACGGTAATACCGGAGTAAGCAGTCAGGTCGCTGAAGACTTTGTTTCTGTCCCGGTAGTCCACGTAATCCGGGTAAGGAGCGACGTTGTACAGCTCGGCCCGCGTGCTGCTGAAAACGAACACGAGACGTTCCGGCTCGGCGATGGGCAACGCCCTCAGCAGCACGGCATTGACGAAACTAAAGATCGCGGTGTTAGCGCCGATGCCGAGCGCCAGCGAGAGGACAGCAACGATGGTGAATCCCGGAGTCTTCCACAACATCCGCGCCGCATAGCGCAAGTCTTGCCAGATTGTTTTCATCACTCAACACCTCAACTCAGAAGTCTGAGAGTCTGAAGTCTAGAGTCTGGAGTCCGCTTTGACTCTCTAGACTCCAGACTTCAGACTCCAGACTTGTTATTCGTACCTGAACGCGATCATCGGATCGACTTTGGTTGCCCGCCGCGCCGGCAGGTAGCACGCCAGCAAGGCGACGACGACTAACAGCAACGGCACGACGACGAACGTCGCCGGGTCGGTCGCACTGACCTCAAAGAGCAAACTCGCCAGCACGCGCGACAGGAGAAACGCCGCGAGTAGGCCGACCGCGACGCCGCTCATAACCAGCACCAAACCTTGTTTAAGGATTAAGCGCAACACGTCTCCGCGTTGCGCGCCGAGCGCGACGCGGATGCCGATCTCGTGTGTGCGACTGCTGACCGTGTAGGCGATGACGCCGTAGATGCCGACCGTCGCGAGCAGCAGCGCGAGCCCGGCGAGCAGGCTGAACAGCGTCATCGACAAGCGACGCGAGGCGACGGATTCCGAAAGCATCTGCTCCATCGTCCTGACGCCGTAGATCGGTTGATCTCTGTCGATCTCCAGAATCGCCTGACGCACGGCGGCAGTCAGGCTCGCCGGTTCGGAAGTTGTCCGCACGGCGATTGACATGCCCGTGCGCGGACTTTGCAGAAACGGCACATACGTCTCCATGTAAGGCTCAGCGTCCAGCCCGTTGTGCTTCACGTCGCCCACAATACCGACGACTTCCTTCCACGGCTCTTCCGTGCTTGGTTCGCTGAACTTGATTCGTTTACCGAGCGGGTCTTCGTTCGGAAATAAACGCTGCGCCATCGTCTCGTTGATGACGATCACCGGCTGCGATTCGTCAACGTCGGCAGGGGTGAACTCGCGTCCTTTGAGCAGCGCGATGCCCATCGCTTGAAGGTAAGCGGGACTGACGGTGTGAACGCCGGCCAGCGGCTGTTCGTCCGCGACGGCGGGTCGCCCTTCGATGTGCGGATTGCTGGTTTGCGTGTCGCCATCAATCGGCAGATCGTTTGCCACTGCGACCGCTCGCACTCCGGGCAGCGTTTCAAGACGCTGCGTCATTTGGCGAAAGAAGGCTCTTTGCTGTGCCGGTTCGGCGTATTTCGACGCGGGAAGCGAAACCTGCATCGTCAACAAG
>JACDEG010000722.1 GCA_013816505.1 Pyrinomonadaceae bacterium
GTCCCAACCCTCTCGACACGTTCAACGCGCCCGGCGCTCATCAATACGATTCGATGAGCGAGCGCACGCGCTTCCGCGTGGTCATGAGTGACGTACACAGTCGTCACGCGGAGTTGCCGTTGCAGCGCGTCGAGTTCAGCCAACAAATCCGTTTTCAACTCGGTATCAAGACTCGACATCGGCTCGTCGAGCAACAACAAACGAGGACGCCCGACGAGCGCACGCGCAATCGCCACACGCTGCTGTTCGCCGCCGGAGAGGGTGCCGGGGTAGCTGTCCGCGAAAGCCTCGACGCGCACCAACTGTAGCATCTCGGCGATGCGTTCCGCGTGTTCGCGCTTCGGCACGCCAAGCGACGCAAGCACGAACCGTAGATTGCCCGCCACCGTGAGATGTGACCACAGCGCGAGGTCTTGAAAGACGAACCCTATCTTCCGTTTGTGCGGTGCGACAAGGTTACGGTCGGCGACGGCGACACGCTCACCGGCAAGATGAATTTCGCCTGAGTCAGGTGTTTCAAGTCCGGCGATGAGGCGCAACGTTGTCGTCTTACCGCAACCGCTCGCGCCGAGCAGCGCGACTGACTCTCCTTCGGCGACTTCAAGCGAAACGCGGTCAACGACTTTGCGTTTGCCGAAAGATTTTGAAACTTCTATTAAGCGAAGAAGCGCCGTGCTCATGCGCCACTTGCTTTCGTCGCATTGCCGCGCAAGAAAAGCCCAAGTATGACGAGCGGCACAAGCACAACGCTGGCTTGCAGCAAGGCGAGCGCAGCGACTTCGCTCGATGGTGTATTGGCGATGATCGTATAGACGCGCACCGGCAAGGTTGATTCGCCGGGCGGGGCGACAAGCAGGGTTGCTCCGAGTTCACCGAAGCAGAAGATGAACGACACTACCCACGCGGAGATGAGTCCCGCACGCATCTGCGGCAAGACGATGCGCGTGAAAGTGCGCCACCAGCTTGCGCCCCCTACTTCGGCGGCTTCTTCGACGGAGACGGGAATTTGCCGCACGCTCGCCGCGAGCATCAACGCCGCGATGGGAACGAATCGGGCGAGGTATGCGACGACGATGATCGCCTGACTCGTGTAGATCGCGCCAAGCAGTCCCGATCTATTCCACAAACCGATAAGCCCTACACCTACTACCGTGCTCGGCACGGCGAAGATGGTGATGAAGAGAAGATCAACCAGTCCACGTAGGCGCGCACCCGAACGGGCGCGCGCGTAGCCGAGAAAGGCAGCGAGCACTACGATGAGCGTTGCGCCGATGGCGGCGAGAGACAAGCTGTTATGGATGGCATCGCCGGATGATCGCAGAGCAGATGTTATGCGCTCCGGTTTCCCAGCTTCGACGGCAAGCGTGACGAGCGGCAAGATAACTGTCACGGTGAGTATGATGGCGAGTAAGCCGAGCACCACAGCGCGCCAGCGACCGAGCCGCAAGATAAGACCTGGATGCAGGTTGCGCCGCGCCGCCAGCAACCGTTCGCCCGTGATGAGTTTGGCGATGATGCCGACGATGAGCGCGACGGCAAGAAGCGGGACGGCGAGCGCCACGCCCGCGCCGAAGTCGTAGAGCGCGCTAAATGCTGTAAAGACTTCAGTAGTAAAGACGCGCACGCGCAGCAAGCCGGGTACGCCGAACTCAGCGAGCGCGAGCACGAAGATGATGAGCGCGGCAGCCGCCACTGTCGGCGCGATGAGCGGCAATGTAATGCGCCACAGCACACGACGGGGAGATGCCACGAGGAGCGCGGCTTCTTCAAGGCGACCATTCACACGCCGCGCCGCAGCTTCCGTCGCCAGCATCGAGAGCGGATAAAGGCAAGTGCCGAGTACGAGGATTGCTCCAGTGAGGCTATACGTCCATGCCGATAGAAAACTGCCTCCTATCAAGCTTGCGAGAAACCCGGTCGAGCCGGTGACTAAAATCCATGAGAGAGCCAGTACATAAGGCGGCACAACGAGCGGGATGACGAGCAGGATACGAAGCATTCGCTTCAATGGTAAATCGGCGCGAGCTAAGAGCAGTCCGAGCGGCGCACCGATAGCGGTGGCAAGCAATGCAGTTCCCACACCGAGCAGTGTGCTTCTTCCCAGCAACTCACGTTGCCGTGCATCTAGCAGTAGTAGTCGGTAGTTCTCAAAGGTGAACAGTCCATCGGCACTAATGAATGAAACACCAAGCATATAGAGAATCGGGACCACGCAGACCAGCACGAAGGACGCGCCCGCCACGACGAGAATAATCGTGCGTGACGAAGGAAGCGCAGACCCCAACTGGAGCGCGTTCCCTTTTACTGTTCTATTGCTGGCGACCAAATTTAACGCTTCCCCGTTAGAGTCCGAGTATCAGTTGCAAGCGGCGTGTCACATCTTCAACGCGATCAGCAGCCTTACCGTAGTCGAGCGTCATCGGCTTGAAGGACGCGAGAGCAGGAATGTTCTTCGGTCCCTCAACGCCAGCGTGCAGCGGAATCTGCACGGCTTCCGACTGCGCGAGGCTTCGTTCGACTTCGGGTGATAACAGGTAATTAATCAACCGCTTCCCTGCTTCCGGGTGCGGCGCGTTCGCAATCAGCGAGACCATGTTCGGCATCACGGGAACGCCGATGCCGTCATGGTCAGGAA
>JACDEG010000723.1 GCA_013816505.1 Pyrinomonadaceae bacterium
CCATTAAGCGTTACTTCATCAAGGCCGTCCGAACCATGCACGACCCACGCGCGTTCTGTGCCGAGGGCAATCAGCGTGCGCGCCAGCGGCTCGGTCAGCGCCGGGTGCCACACGCCGATCAGCTGCCGCGGCGCGCCCGCCGGGTTGGTCAGCGGCCCCAGCAGATTGAATGTTGTATGCACACCGAGTTCGCGCCGCACTCCTGCGACGCGCGCTGTCGCCCCGTGATAGAGCGGCGCGAACATGAAGCAGATGCCGATCTCGTTAAGACACTTTTCCGAAACTTCCGGCGCCGCCGTCACGCCGACGCCGAGCGCCGCCAGCACGTCGGCGCTGCCGGAGCGACTGGTCGCGGCGCGGCTGCCATGTTTGGCGACCGGCAGTCCCGCGCCCGCCGCGACGAAGGCCGCCGCCGTCGAAACGTTGAAAGTCTTGGCGCTGCTCGACCCCGTTCCGGCGGTATCGATGAAACGTTTGTGGCGCGCGTTGATCGGCACCGCACGTGCGCGCATCGCCGATGCCATCCCGGCGAGTTCCTCGACGGTCTCGCCTTTGACGGTCAGCGCGACCAGCGCCGCCGCGATTTGGGCGTCGGTCGCCGTTCCGTCGAGCAGCGCGTCGAGTAGCGCGTTGGCCTCCGCACGTGCCAGGTTCTGTCCGCGCATCAGACGCAGTAGCAACGCCCGCAAGGGAGGCGCGCCCGCTTCGTCACGGCGCGGTGGCGTCGGCAAAAGCCACGCCGGGCGGTTGTGTTGCGTCTGTGTTTCGTCAGGCGTCGGTGTTTCGTTAGGCATCGAGCGACCGTCACTGGGTCAGCGGTTCAAGGGTTGAAGTAGACGGTTCAAACGAAGAGCGGGTTTCATCCACAGATCACAGCTTGAGGAAGTTGGCGAGTAGCTTTCTTCCTTCGGTCGTTAAAATTGATTCGGGATGGAACTGCACGCCCTCTACTTTCATGTCGCGGTGGCGCAGCCCCATGATGATACCGTCCGGGGTGGTTGCGGAAATCTCCAGACACTCAGGCAGCGTCCGGCGCTCGACGATCAGCGAATGATACCGGCCCGCGTTGAAGCGGTATTCAAGGCCCTCAAAAATCGTCTTCCCGTCATGGCAAACCTCCACCGGCTTGCCGTGGACAGGCTTCGGCGCGCGCACCACGCGACCGCCGAAAACCTGGCCGATGGCCTGATGACCGAGGCACACGCCAAGAATCGGCACGCGGCCCGCATAGTGTTCGATCAATTCCAGAGAGATGCCCGACTCGTCCGGCGTGCCCGGCCCCGGAGAGATTAAAATCCGCTCCGGATGGAGACGCTCCGCGACCTCGTCAACCGTCACCTCGTCGTTGCGGCGCACTTCTATTTCCGCGCCAAGCTCGCCGAGATACTGGACGAGGTTGTATGTGAACGAATCGTAATTGTCGATTACTAAAATCATCTTTTCGCTGGTATCAATGGTCGTCAGCCGACGCTATTGATTGCTGACAATCTGCTTAGTCTTCCACTCGATTAGCAGACGCGCTTCTTCGGTGCGCTTGTTGTCGCGCGCCCATCTCAGCGCGTCCCTGCCTTGATTGTCTTTCACGTTCGGGTCGGCGCCGCCCACGAGCAGCATCCGCACCAACTCAGTATAACCGTTCGCGGCGGCCAGCATCAGCGGCGTCCCCCCGTAACCAACGTTGCGCACGTTCGGGTCCGCGCCTCGTTCCAGAAGCGTCTGCGCGACCGGCGCGCGGTTGTAAAAGACCGCCCACGTGAGCGCCGTTCCGACATCACGATCACTGGTGTTGACATCGGCCCCGCCGTCGAGCAGCGTCCACACAATCGCCGCGTCGTTTCTCCACACTGCATACATCAACGCCGTCGAGCCGTCAGGCGACTGCGCATTCAAGTCTGGTTGTTTTGTCAGCAGCACGCGCACCGTATCGATTGAGCCTGCGCGCACCGCACGCATCAACGCGGTCTGTCCGGCCCCATCCCGCTCGCCGGGGTCCGCGCCCGCGTCGAGCAGCGTCTTGACGATCTTCGCGTAGCCGTTGCGGGCCGCTGCCATCAGAGGGGTGTCGCCGCGCTCGTTCCTGATGTTCGGCCCCATCCCGGCGGCGAGAAAGAGTCTCACCGCGACCAGGTCACCTTCGCCCGCGCGTTCGACGAAGATCGGCTCCTTGAATAAATTGCCGCGCAGAATCAACTCGCGGCGCGCAACGTCCGGGTCCGGCGCAAAACTCTCACGCCGAAGACAGGCCGGCGCGACGCCCAATGTCAGCAGCAGCAACAGGGTGACGATCAGAAGTTTAGTCGCGGTCGTACTTCCGTCATCGAGAGTGTTGTCGGGAAAGACACTCAATATCATTAAGAAAACCTTTACACTATGCTCACCTGCGATAAAGCTACGAACGAATCAGCGAGCGAGAGCGACGGACATCCTAGTCCGCGCGTCTGACGTACCCAAGCAAAACTTTGTCGGTCTTCAGAGTTGAATCAAAGCCCTCGAACAGTTTTGGGTTTTCAGCTCAAAACTTGAAACTGAAAACTGTGTACTTTTGCCTTCTTACTTACAACCCTCGCTCTGCTAATTCCACCGCACGCCACAGAGCCTTCGCTTTATTGATCGTCTCTTCGTACTCGCGCTC
>JACDEG010000270.1 GCA_013816505.1 Pyrinomonadaceae bacterium
ACTTAGCGTCGTCAATGAGGTTATCAATCTTCAGCATCTGATCAGTATGCTGGCTGAGACGATCTTTCTCAAAGAACTGGTGAGAGGGTTTTTATTACCTCCCCGATTCAGCTATTGAGCCTAAATTGTTTACGTGTGGGGCGGCTTATGGCTAGTGGAACTGAACGGATTAACCATGCTGACTGGCATTGCTTGGATTTGTGCTTTGGGCTGGCTCGTTTTTGCTGCCGTAACGCTGTATGGTCTCGCAGGACGGAAGCCGCTCTTGCCAGTGCAAAACTCACATCCAATGACAGACGCGCCACTTGTCTCCGTCCTTGTTCCTGCACGCAATGAAGCGCGCCGCATTTTGGCTCAATCTATCTGCTCCGTTCTCGCGCAAGATTATCAACATCTTGAAGTCATTGCCGTTAATGACCGTTCGACCGATGCTACAGAGTCAATCTTGCGTTCAATTGCTAAAACAGATGAGCGTCTCCATGTCATCAACGGTGTCGAGCCGCCTGCCGGATGGCTTGGTAAACCTTATGCTTTGCAGCAAGCACTGGGAGCTTCGCGCGGACATTGGGTGCTGACAATTGATGCAGACATAGTGCTTGAGAAAGAAGCCGTCCGCATCGCCATCGGGCGGGCGCTTACCGGCGGCTACGATGTTTTGACATTAGTACCTTACTTTGAAACCAAATCGTTCTGGGAACGGGTCTTTACATCAGCGTGGGTATTGGTTTTGTTAGGGGCGTTCCCGTTTGCGATTCTCAATAATCCAAAGATGAAACAAGCTCTTGCTTTTGGTGGGTTCTCGCTGATTCGTCGGCAATCACTAGCGCGCCTCGGAGACTTCGCGGCGGTGCGCGCTGACATCGTTGAAGATGTGCGGCTTGCCGAATTGCTAAAGAGTTCGGGCGCTCGTTACCGCATCGAGCACGCGCCGAATTTGATTCGGACGAGGATGCAAAGCAGCCTTCGTGAAGTATGGGACTTTTTGTCGCGGAGTATGTTTGCCGGGGTGCGGTACTCGCTTGTTCTCGCCGCGCTCTACATTTTTACAGGCTATACGTTTGCCATTGCGCCCATCTTCATCGCGGCCTTCGGTGTGCTGATGCTTGCCGCAGGCGTATCCAGTGAATGGTTAAACTTGCTCGTTGTTCCATCTCTCATGGTCTGGGTGATTCAAGTTTCAGCTTTAATGTTTGTTTGCAAAAACTGTGATATTCCTATTGCCTATGCGCTGACAACTCCGCTCGGTCTTTCGCTGTTCTACACGGCACTTCTGATTTCGGTAATCAATATCCTTCGGGGGAAAGGAGTGGCGTGGAAAGAACGTCGAGTTTATGAGCATACGGGTGTCGGCTTGCCGGTGCATGATGGTCGAAGTGCTGACCATTCTATTATTGATGAATAAATTGCTTACGTGTGAGCGGCGAGGCGCGCGGCGATGGCGTGTTTGGGTTGTGCGCCGACGAGACGCTCGGCCAGTTCGCCGTTTTTGAAGATGAGCATCGTCGGGATGCTGCGGATTTGAAAGCGCGCCGCCGTCTGCGGGTTATCGTCGACGTTGAGCTTCGCAATCAGATAGCGCCCCCGTGACTCCACCGCCAGTTGGTCGAGCACCGGCGCGATTATCCGGCACGGGCCGCACCACTCCGCCCAGCAGTCGAGCAGCACCGGGCGTCCCGCCACGCCGAGCACGTCGCGCGTGAAACTGGCGTCCGTCACGGTCAACGGCCCGCTCTTCGTGTCCCCATTCGCGCCCGTCCCCGCGCCGGCATTCATGGTCAGATTCGCGCCGCACCTTCCGCACACTGGCTGTCGCCCCGCCGCCCGTTCGTCCACGCGGTTCTTCGCACCGCACTGTCCGCACGCGATAATCGCCAACACTCTTTCGCCCTCCTGGTTGAAACGTAGAACGAAAATTATAACGGCATCGGATCCGTCGGCAAACAGGCCGCGGGACGTATGACGGTCGCGCGGCCGGACGCTGCTGCGGCGGTCGCCGCACCGACGGTTTTCGGTGTAAGATGCGCAAGTTAAGTAGATCACTTTCCCCAAACAGAACCGGATCATTTAAAGGAACTTTCAAACACGATGCGTCTGTCGCGCGCGCACGCCTCCCTCACCACCCTTTTTCTCTTTTGCACGCTGACGCTGACGGCCCCGTTCGCCGCCGCGCAGACGACCGAGCGGCGGGGCAAAAAGCGCGGCCCCCAACCGCCCGCACCGCCGGCCATCGAATTCACCATCGCGATGCCGCAACCGCACACGCACCTGCTCGAAGTCGAGATGCGGCTGCGCTACGGCGCGAAGGCCCCGACGCAAGTTGACCTTGTCATGCCGGTCTGGACGCCGGGTTCTTACCTTGTGCGCGAGTACGCGCGCCACGTCCAGGACTTCGCCCCGAAGGACGCCGCCGGCAGCAATCTGCTGTGGCGTAAACTGAACAAGAACATGTGGCAGATAGACATCGGCGCTGCACGCGACCTGGTCGTGACGTACCGCGTCTATGCCAACGAACTGACGGTGCGCACCAACGAATTGAACGACCAGCACGCTTTCTGGAACAACGCGGCGCTGCTGATGCACCCGGCGGGAAATCTGCCCGCGCCATCGACCGTCCGCGTCGTGCCGTCCAAACAGAACTGGCGGGTGGCGACCGGGTTACCGGCGGTCGATGGCGCGGCGAACACTTTTCGCGCAGAGAACTTCGACACCCTTTACGACTCGCCGTTTCTCGTCGGCGACTTTAAGACAATCGCGTTCACGGCGCGCGACGTTCCGCATCGCATCGTCATCGAAGGCGACGGCAACTACGACGAAGAGGCGCTGCGCCGCGATGTGCAGAAGGTCGTTGAGACCTCCGCCGCGCTGATGGGCGACGTGCCATACCGGGACTACACGTTCATCCTGCTGCTACATCCGACAGCCAGCGGCGGGCTGGAACACCTCAACTCAACGGCCTTAATCTGGCGGCGCTTCGGCTTCCGCCCGGAAGCGAGCTACCGCTCGTTCCTGTCGCTCGTCGCGCACGAGTTCTTTCACCTGTGGAACGTCAAACGGATTCGCCCGGACGCGCTCGGCCCGTTCGACTACACGCGCGAGAACTACACGCGGCTACTGTGGGTCGCCGAGGGCGTGACCAGTTACTATAGCGACCTGCTGGTGCGCCGCGCCGGGCTGATGTCGGACAGAGATTACCTCGACATCGTCGCGCTCTCGTTCCAGAGTTTGCAGGACACGCCAGGCCGCCTCGAAGTGAGTCTTGAGGAGACGAGCTTCGATGCGTGGATCAAGTATTATCGGCCCGATGAGAACACGATCAACTCGACAATCTCGTACTACGACAAGGGGGCGATTGTCGCGCTCTTGCTCGACCTGCACATCCGCGAGTGCTCGCGCGGCGCCCGCTCGCTCGATGACGTGCTGCGACTGCTCTACAACGAGTACGCGAAGCGTGGCCGCAATTACACGCCGGAGGATTTTCAGCGCGCCGCCGAGCAGGTCGCCGGTGCGCGCCTCGAAGACTTTTTCCGCCTCTACGTGCGGGGGCGGGCGGAGTTGAATTACAACGCGGCGCTGGCGACCGCCGGACTACGTCTTGAGATCGGGAGCGGCGCGGACGTGGAACAGCCGCGCCCCGTCGCCGAAAAAGCCTATCTCGGCGCGACCCTTGCAGAGGACGGCGACCGTCTCATGATCCGCAACGTCCCCGCCGGGACGCCCGCCTACGACCAGGGCTTGAATGCGAATGATCAGATCGTCGCCGTTGACGGCGCGCGCGCAACGCTCAGTTTTCTAAACGCGCGCCTCGAAGAAAAACGCCCCGGCGATGTTCTCCGGCTGAGCGTCTTTCGCTTTGACGAACTGCGCACGTTCGAGGTCAAACTCGGCGCGCGGCGCGAGGGCGCGTACCGCATCGTGCCGCTGAAGGAAGCGACGGCAGCGCAGCAGAAGGTTTACCAAGACTGGCTCGGCGCGTCTTTTCCGCGACCGGCGGGCGGGCGCGCCGAAATGAATTAACATTTCACCATTGACCGGTCTCGAAATATAACGGCATGACGACTGACGACGGCGACACTTTTCACAGCATCCGTTTCACAATCGAAGACCGCGTCGGGCGGATCACGTTCGCCCGCCCGCCGCTGAACATCTTCAACATCGCGATGATGCGCGAGGTCGACGCGGCACTGACCGAATGCATGGGGCGGCGCGAGATGGTGGCCGTCGTCTTCGAAGCCGTGCCGGGGTCGCGCGCCTTCAGCGCCGGCGTCGCCATCGAAGAGCACGTCGAAGAAACTATCTACCAGATGCTCGAAGCGTTCCACGCCATTTTCCGCACGCTGGCGCAGATGGCGAAGCCAGCGCTGGCGGTGGTCGACGGCGCGGCGCTCGGCGGCGGGTGCGAACTAATCGCCGCTTGCGATATCGTCATCTCCAGTCCGCGCGGACGCTTCGGCCAGCCGGAGATTAAGCTTGGCGTCTTCCCGCCGGTCGCTGCCGTCCTGCTACCGCGCTTGATCGGCGAGCGCCGCGCGCGCGAGATGGTCTTGACCGGCGAGTTAATCGACGCGCGGGAGGCGGCGCGCCTCGGGTTAATCAGTCACCTGGTGCCGTCCGAGCAACTCGAATCGAAGTTGCAAGAGGTGCTCGCGCGCCTGCGTGAACTCTCCGCGTCGTCGCTCGAAGCGACCCGCCGCGCAATGGACGAGGCCCAGGGGCGCTCGTTTGAGGAAGCGCTGTCGCGAATCGAGAATCTCTACCTCAATGAGTTGATGAAAACCGAAGACGCGCACGAAGGAATCAAAGCCTTCATGGAGAAACGCAAACCGGCGTGGCGGAGCAGATAAAATAGTAAGGCAAAAGGGCTTTGTTGCATAAATATATTTTGTTCGATTTGAGCCCTTGATTCTGAAGATTTGTTCGGTCACATGTACCTGAACAATGTTCGCTTTAATCAAGGAATTCCGAATTTTATCAATTTATGCAACAACGCCAGGCAAAAGTAAAAAGGTAAAAGGCAAAAGTGGAAGGCCAGTCGGAATAGATGTGAGATGTGAGATGCTGGATGTTAGTCAAGATACGCAGGTGGTGTTGCCAACATCTGACATCTTGTTCATTCAACACTCATATCGAAGAACTTTTGCCTGGGTGCCTAAATCGCTGGTTTGATGTGAGAAATGAATTTGAGCAGGGTGTGTTATTCGTAATGAGTTACTTGAAAAAACAATCGGAGCATTTTAGACGTGGATGTTGTGCGGCGGGTCGGTGCGCGTTGATCGTGTGTCTGGCGTTGCTGCTGTGCGTGATTAGCGGTGCGGGCTGTCAACAACTTGGCGAGGGTTTGAACGTGCGTCCGCGTGCGTTGCGCGACGTGCCCGCCGACCGCCTGGCCTTCCGTTTCGAGCCGGACGTCGATGTGGGCGGACTCCCGGCCTCGTTTACGGACGAGGAAGTTGAGGAATTGTTGGCGCCGATCAAAGCGGATTTCGAAACGCGCCGCGCGGAAGAGCGTCTGCTGCGCACCATAGTTTCGCCGGACGGCCAGCGCGCTCTGGTGCTCTACGAAATGGCGGAGATGCCCGAAGGCGACTTCCGCCTCGACCTCTACTCGTCCGACGGGACGTTCATTCGCAACGTGCTGCCGCCAGACATTTCGGGGACATTCGCTCAGTCCGCGGCGTGGTCGCCGGACAGTCAGCAGATCGCATTTATCGGCATCAGGAACGCGGCAGCGCAGCCGACGCCGACGCCGCCCGATCCGCTCGCGTCACCCGATGCTGCGCTTCCGGCGACTACTGCGCCCACGGACGCCGCGCCGTTACCATCCGCAAGCGCCGCGCCGCTCATCGCGCCAGTACCAACCTTCAACACCGAACAGATTTACGTCGGTGACCGCGACGGCTTTGGCCTGCGCCCGCTGACGACGCGCGACGGCCTGATCTATTTCCAGTTCGTCTGGGCGCCCGACGCGCACGCCGTCGCCGCGCTCGCCTGCAAAGAGGACGAGTGGAACGCGCGCCGTACCGAGAACAAAACTCCCGCCGGACGGCCGCGCCTGATTACACCGGACGGGCGCGAGCGTCTGCTGAGCGATAATCTGGCGGACACGGCGCCCGCCTGGTCGCCTGACTCGTCAAAGGTCGCGACCGCCTTCGACACCGACGTGGTGATCTACGACGTGCTGACCGCCGCGCCCACCGCCGCCGTCATCGCCCTGCGCGAGCCGCTACTCACGGCCTCCACCTTGTACGACGCGCGCCTGCTGCAAAAGGCCGGTACTGAGACAACGGCGAACGGCAACAACAGCGCCGCGACGAAAAAGATCGCGGACGCAACGATACCGGAAGCACAGCCGGTTGCAGTGGTGACCGCGCTTTCCTTCAATCCGGTCGTGCGCCTCGAATGGACGCAGCCGGAGACGCTCTTCGTGCAGACCGCTTTCCTGCGCATCTACAAAACCGAGCCGGTCAGGAATTATCCCCGCTGGCACGTGCTGCACCTGAGTCCGCAGGCCGCAGTGCTCAGTTGAATTTGTGGCAGCACAGACATTGCCACCAAAACAACTGCACACGGGAAGTAATCGCCAACGGAGGAACGCGAATGATCTACGAGAGCATCGACGAAATCTTCGCCAGCATCGACGAGTCAAGAAGCCGCTTGCTGGCGTGCGCTGAGAACTTGCGCGGCGATGAGGCGAGCGCGCGGGCCGGCGACGACGGCTGGACGGTCTCCGAGATTTTAGAGCACGTCTCGATCATCGAAGGCCAGTTGACGAAGCTGATCGGAATGATGCTGTCGAAAGCGGAGACCGCCGGCAAACCGGCCCCCGCCGGGCTGCGCATCAAGCCAGTCTCCATCGAGCATTTTGTCGAGCGCAGCCACCACGAAAAATATCAAGCGCCGGATAACACGCGCCCGCGCGGCGGTGTCAGCGTCGCCGACTCAATCACCATAATGCGGCGCACGCGCGAAGCGCTCCGTGCATTGCGCCCGCGTCTGGAAGCTACCGACCTGACCGGCGTGCGTTACCCGCATCCCGCCTTCGGGCCGCTCAACCTCTATGAGTGGCTGATCCTCATCGGCGTTCACGAGCAGCGGCATTTGGGGCAGATTGAGACTGTGCTGATGCAGTCTTCGTCCGCACGCAAAGGCGGCGAATGAGCGTCGGGGCAAAGGCTGCTTTCGCCCGTAAGAACTTTCCCGCCAGTCAGTGCTCCAAGTTGCTGGTTTCGCTTTCTTCACGTCTGCTCTACAGCCTCAACGCCTTAGTGTCGTGACCTCGCATTTTTAAATCCCAATTAAAGGTACGCAATCGAACAGACCTGTTCCCACCCGCCTGCTATTTTTCACGAGAACATAGATGGACGGGTGGAACAGCATCGGGCAAATCCAGGCTTGGGAAATCGCAAGCGGGATTGGACGACTTTGATTAAGTCGACGTTTCTTTCACAGAGTTAGTAAGCGATAAAGGTCGCTTGTTGACATAGCCCGGCATTACTTTGAGTGATGCGTCAATGCGGGGCAGGGCGAGCAGGGGTGAGGGGTGAGCTTCCTGAGGAAATGAGGAAACTCACCCTTCGGGTTTTTGGTTCTCTTCATTTTCACATGCCCGCAAGACACCTTAAGACCACTTCAAGGTGTCATAGGTCAGAGAAATAAACGCCGGATGTGCCCGTGTCGGCAACGAGAAAAGATACCTGCGAATAACCGGGTGTCATCACTCAACCCGGCTGTTTCCGGCGGCGTGTCTCGCCGTCATACAGCCGGCGCCGCGTGCTTTGTTGAAGCGGGTGCGGACAGCATCGCTTGAGCCATTGAGAAGGTACATTGCCATGATTGAGAAAACATACATGAAAGAACTTCCGCTCGGTTTGGTTGAGATGGATGGGTCTGGCACCGTTCTCTACTTCAACTCGGATGACAAAGAAGGAGCGAGCGGTTTGACGGCTGGCATCATTGGGAGCAACTTTTTCACCGACATCGAACCCGTCGTCGAAGCCCAGGCGTTTCAAGACTACATCAAAAACTTCCGGTGCAGCCGAGCGCCTTCGCAAAGCTTTAACTTCACCTTCAATGTTGACCATCAGCACCTTCCGGTCAGAGTCCTGCTCGCGCGCATTCACGAACGCTTCTCCGATGCCGAGACTGAAACAGTGCTCGTCCACATTAGAAAAGCTCAGCCGAAGGAAGCGCCTGAGCAACAGTATTTCGGTGCATAATATGCATTAAATCACCGTCGGGACCGGCGGTAGCACCACAATTAAGCGTGGAAGCGTAGATTTTTGACAAAACGAGAGTCCAGAGGTGACGCTTGCTGTTGTTCTCGACCAAAAGAAGCACAGCAGGTACAAGCCAGTGAACTCTCACACAGC
>JACDEG010000005.1 GCA_013816505.1 Pyrinomonadaceae bacterium
CGGCTCGGCAGCGCGCAGGAGATTTCGGTCGATGTGCGTGTGCTGGCGGCCACCAACCGCGACCCGCACGAAGCCGTCCGGGCCGGCGTGTTTCGCGAGGACCTGCTCTATCGCTTGAATGTCATCACGATTGAACTGCCCCCACTGCGGCGACGCAAAGAGGATTTACCTTTACTCTCTCAGCATCTGGTTATGCAACTCGCCACGCGGCACAACCGCCCAGCCCGTTTCATCAGCAATACGGCGCTGGAGGCTTTGAAGTCGCACCACTGGCCGGGCAACGTGCGGGAGTTGCGCAACGTCATTGAGCGCGCCGTCATCATCTGCTCCGGCGATGTCATCGAGCGCCATCATCTTGCCCCCTACCCGCTTGACCAGCGTGCCCGGGCGCGCAGCGAAGACACGATTACACTTCCGGTCGGCACTCCCATTGATGAGGTTGAGCGCCAGATGATCATGCGAACCTTACAGAAGACAGACAACAACAAAACTCACGCCGCCGAGTTGCTACAAATCAGCCTTAAGACGTTACACAATAAACTCCGCCTTTACCGCGAGCGCGGTCAACTGTCTGAACCTGACCGACGTCTGACGCAAGCTCCGCCCGCACATTGAAGCGCTGCCGCCGTGATAAATCCTACGTTTACACGAAACGTTTTCGCCCAACACAGCGTCTTGCCCACAGCGTCTTGCCTAAGCCACCGAGTTTCTTTTCAACTGGCTCAAGAAAGCATTGCTTTTCGTGTTATGAAAAGGTTAATCTTGTCATCGCGGGTGCTACTTCCTTGAGTAGTGGTCTGAAGCCAGGGGGTAGGGCAGAAGCCGAGGCCGTGAGTGAGGGCGTCAACCGTGTCCCTGGCCCGACCGAGCGGGCTTCCCCTCTGTCTCTCCCTCAACTGACCCACTACCCTTCCTCGATAGGCGCTCGTCAAAGCCACAAGCAAGATTTTTGCGCCACGGCTCTCCCCGTCGCTCGTGCGCAGGAGGCACAGCGGCATGACAGGCAAATAATGAACGGCTGTTTTAGAACATCAAGAAGATGTTCTGCAAGACGTTGATGAATACCTCCGTCGTCGCTTCGATGTCCGCGTCCTCGATCGGTTGCGGGCCAGCAGCAGGAAATCCCATGTTGCCAGCAACGGTCGGTGGCGGGTCGGCAGCAGGAAATCCCATGTTGCCAGCAAAAGTCGAAACGGCAAATAAGCTCACTAAAAGGGTAGCACCGAATAATTTTTGGAAGCGTTTCATGGTCTGTATTCTCCTAAAGGTTAGAGTTTTGTCTGAGAGGGTTTGTGACTGCGACTGTAGAACCGAAGCAAATTGACGCGGACATCATACCACCGATGAATAAGTCTTACACTTCTGCAAAAATCTTGCAATCGCTTAGAAAGGTATACTTCACATGAGTTTAGCTATTCAAGTCATTGAACTAGATGGTGCACTGACTTATGAGCGCGAGGCACGAGTCCACTCACTCTGCCAAACGGCCAGGGATTTTGAGATGGCTGGCGACTATGAATCGGCTCGTGAAACGTTGAGCGAGATTTGGCCGCAGTTTGATGAATGCCCGCACCTCGACGGGCTTGACCGGTTGACGACCGGAGAGGTGTTGCTGCGAGTGGGCGTCTTGACGGGTTATATCGGCAGTTCCAAACAAATCGCCGAGTCTCAAGAGGACGCTAAAAATCTAATTACCCAAAGCCTCACGGTTTTCGAAAGTCTGGGGGAGAAAGGAAGGGTCGCCGAGGCGTACTCGGATTTGGCCGTCTGCTATTGGCGCGAAGGCGCGTTTGACGAAGCCCGCGTGACGCTCGGTGAAGCTTACAAACGACTCGAAGATAGCAACCACGAACTGCACGCCAAGGCGCTGCTTCGTGGGGCCTTGATCGAACATTCGGCGAGCCGCCTTCACGACGCGCTGTCGATGTTGACCTATCACGTGAATCTCTTCAACTCTACCAACAATCACGCGCTGCAAGGTGGCTTTCACGGTCAGTTGGCGACAGTGCTGAAAGACCTCGGCTTCGCCGAGTTGCGGACGGATTACACCGATCGCGCGCTGATCGAGTTCGCCGCTGCGAGCTTCCATTTCGAACAAGCCGGACACACCCGCTACCGCGCGCGCGTCGAGAACAACCTCGGCTTTCTCTTCTGCACTACTGGCCAGTTCGCCAAGGCGCATGAACATCTTGATCGCGCGCAGAATATATTTGCCAGTCTGAGAGATCGGGGCAGCATCGCGCAAGTGGACGAGACGCGCGCCCGCACGTTTCTGGCTCAGGGACGTTATGCCGAGGCCGAAAGATTCGTTAAAGGTGCTGTCCAAGTGCTGCTGAAGGGCGGCGAGCAGTCGCTGCTGTCCGAAGCTTTGACCACTTACGGCCGCGCGCTGGCGCGCCTTGGACGTCACCAGAGCGCGCAACTGACCTTCGAGCAGGCAGCCGAAGTGGCGGAGCAGGCGGGCGACCCGAAGAGTGCCGGCGAGGCGCTGTTGACGACCCTCGAAGAGCTGGGCGACCGCCTCACGCATAACGAGTTTCGCATTGTCTACGAACGTGCTGACGATCTCCTGTCACACTCACAGCATCTCGGCATCCTCGCTCGCCTGCGCCACTGCGCGCGGCGCGTGCTCACGACGCACAAACGATCCGCAGAATATTTTGAGGCGCCCACATTCGTCCACGCTTCGGAGCAGACCGCGGCGCTGCTCAACGCGGCGCGCACCGTCTCGCTCACCGACGGCTGCGTGCTGCTGACGGGCGAGACCGGCACCGGCAAAGAGGTGTTGGCACGAGCGATTCACGGGTGGAGCGGACGGACGGGCAAGTTCGTAACGATCAACTGTGCGACTTTGACCGAGACGCTCTTCGAGTCGCAAATCTTCGGCCACCGCAAAGGCAGTTTCACTGACGCCATCGAAAATTACGAGGGCGCGGCGCGTACCGCCTCCGGCGGGACACTGTTCCTCGACGAAATCGCCGAACTCAGTCACCAAAACCAAGGCAAGCTGCTGCGGCTGATCGAGCGCAGAGAGGTTCTTTCCGTCGGCTCGCTCGTGCCTGAGACAGTCAACGTGCGCATCATCGCGGCGACCAATCGCGACATCAAGGGGATGGTCGCAACAGGGCTTTTCCGCGAAGACCTGTTCTACCGCCTGGAGACCTTTCATCTGACGGTGCCACCCCTGCGTGAACGCTGTGACGACATTCCGGCTCTCGCCACGTACTTCATCGGCGAAACGCTCCGGCGACATGGCAAGCAGGTGACCTTCACGCCCGAAGCAATCACGGCGATGCGCACGCTGCCGCTGAAGGGCAACGCGCGCGAGTTGCAATCGCTGATCGAGCGCACCGTGGTGACGGCGCCCGACGCGATGACAATCACTAAAGAGATGGTCGAAGTGATGGCTCTGCGCCAGACACACCGGGCTTGCTTTGCCGACCCGTGGCTCAATTTCTCGTTAAAGGAAGAAGTCAGCCACATCGAGCAACGCTTCATCGAGATGGCGCTCAAGGACGCAGACGGGATGGTCTCGCGTGCGGCGCGACTTCTCGGCTTTAAGTATCACGAGTCGCTGAACTCGCTGCTCAAACACAGATTCCCCCATCTTCTCGGAGCGCGCACGCCGGTCACGACACGTCGGCGCAGCATCATCCGCAGCAACGCGCTCTGACGGAGGCGAGGGCGACGACGAATGACAAGACCAAAAGTGAACCGGCTCACGGCGGCAACGCGGCGAGCCGGTTTTTCTTTACCTCCGACCTCCCCGCCACCGCCCCGCTCGCTAAAACAGCTAAGGCGACAAGAAGCGCGGCTGCGGTTTTGATAGTCCCTTTTACGTACATAATACACAGCAACCTAATACGGAATACGGAATGCCAAAGATCAGTGGTGCTACTTTCCTTACTTCTATGTGCTGTGTTCTGAATTCTGTATTCTGGTTTTGATTCATCCCTCATCCCTCATCCTTCATCCCTTATCTCTCAACTTGCCTTCGCCGCGTCGAGGGTGCTACTTATCGCGGCGCATGGCTGTGCTACTCATCTTTATTGACGGGCTGGGCATCGGTAAGCGCGGGCCTCACAACCCGCTCGACCGGCTCAGTGTGGAAGAAGCCGAACCCATCGCGATCTTTCGTGATGAAGAGCCGCGCCTGTCGCATGGCGGCGTGCTTGTCCGAACCGACGCCTGCTTAGGAGTCGAAGGCCGGCCACAGAGCGCGTCGGGCCAGACGACGATCCTGACGGGCGTTAATGCGCCGGCTGCGCTCGGCTGTCACAAACAGGGTTTCCCGAACGAAGCCCTCCGCACAATCATTCGCGAGCATTCGATCTTCCTGCAACTGCGCCGCGCCGGCATCGAACCCAATGCCTTTGCTAACGCCTACACACAACGCTTCTTCGACGCCAGGCCGCGCTGGGTCTCGGCCACCACCGTCGCCGTCGAGTCGGCCGGGATGAGCTTTCGCCGGATCGACGATCTCCGGGCAGGGCGTGCGCTCTATCACGACTTCACCAACCGCTTGCTGATCGAATCGGGCGAGGATGTCGCGGAACGCACGCCGGAAGAGGCGGCAGAGGTCTTAGCCGGAGTGACGGCGGAACACCGCTTCACGCTCTACGAGTATTTCATCACCGACCGCGTTGGTCATAGCCAAGACGTATTGGGCTCGCTCGAGGTGCTCGCCGGCCTCGCGCGTTTCGTGCGTGCGGTGATCGCTCGCGTAGATCTGGCGAGCACGACCGTGGTCCTGACGAGCGACCACGGCAACGTCGAAGACTTGTCATTCCGCAATCACACGCTCAACCCAGTACCGACCATCGCGTGGGGCGCGTGGCGCGAGATTATCGAGTCGCGCGTACGCACGCTCGCCGACATCACGCCGGCGGTTGTCGAAATCCTGACCGCAAAAGAGACGACCTTGTGACCCAACCAGAACTGTTGCAGGTTGACGATTCCGCCTCGACGACGACAGATCGAGGGGCCACGCCCGTCAACGACCGCCGCGAAATTTTCGGGTGGATGATGTACGACTGGGCGAATTCGGCCTTCTACACGACGGTGGTCGGCGCACTTCTCGGCCCGTACTTAACAGTCCTCGCGCAGCGTGCCGTCGGCGAGAATGGGACGCTGCTCAATTTGGGGCCACTCGGCGAAGTGACGGCAAAATCTTTCTTTCCCTTCTGCGTTTCGGTGGCGGTCTTTTCGCAGGTCTTTCTGCTGCCGATGCTCGGCGCGATTGCGGATTATTCAGTTCTCAAGAAAAAGTTGATGGCGGTCTTTTGCTATACCGCCGTCGTCGCGACGTGCCTGCTGTTCTTCGTTAAGGGTGAGCGCTACCTCTTCGGCGGGCTACTCTTTATCGTCGCCAATTTGTGCTACGGCGCCGCGATGGTTTTCTATAATTCTTATCTTCCCGAAATCACGACTGAGGATCAGCGCGACAAAGTTTCGAGCCGTGGTTTCGCGCTCGGCTACTTGGGCGGCGGGCTGCTGCTGGCGCTCAATCTGGCGTTGGTGTTGGGCGCAGAAGAGACCTTCGGCATCACGCAGGAGTTCGCGGTGCGCGTCTCGCTGCTTTCAGCCGGTGTATGGTGGGGCGGATTCGCGCTCATCACTTTCGCCATGCTGAGGACGCGCGAGGCCGCACGCACGCTACCGGCGAATAAAAGCTACTTCGCCATCGGGATCGCCGAACTTCGCTCGACCGTCGGTGAGTTGCGGCGGCTGAGCCACACGTTGAGGTACCTGATCGGCTATCTTTTTTACAACGACGGCATTCAAACCGTGATCGGTTCGGCGTCGGTCTTCCTCGCGCAGGAGTTGTTCGTTGCGCGCGGCCTGGAAGCACCGCAGTCGTTCCTGCTCGGCATCTTTCTGATGGCGCAGTTCGTCGCGTTCGGCGGGGCGTTGGTCTTCGAGCGGATCGCTGCGGTTGTCGGAACCAAGCGCGCCATCCTGCTATCGCTGTTGATCTGGGCGGGAATCGTGATTTACGCCTACGGGTTCTTTCGGACGGAGACTCAGGCGTGGGTGATGACGGCGGCCATCGCCTTCGTCCTCGGCGGCTCGCAGGCGTTGTCGCGTTCGCTCTTTTCGCGGATGATTCCGAAAGGGCGCGAGGCTTCGTTCTTCGGCATTTATGAAATCTCGGAGCGCGGCACGTCGTGGCTGGGGCCGCTCATCTTTAGCATCGTCGTCGCCAGCACCGGCTCGTACCGGCAAGCCATCCTTTCGTTGATCTTCTTCTTCGTCATCGGGATCATCATCCTGCTGTTGACTGATACCGACCGCGCGGTTCACGAAGCCGGTAACGCGCTGCCGGAAGAAATCGCGCGCCGCGCGGATATCAGCAGTAAGGCAAAAGTAAAAAGGTAAAAGGCAAAAGTGAAAGCCAGTCGGAACAGCTGTGAGATGCTGGATGCTGGATGTTAGTCAAGGAACGCAGGTGTGCTGGCTATCATCTGACATCCAACATCTGACATCTAATTCGTTCATGCTTCATCCCGCTAAACTTTTGCTCAGTGACTTACAAACTTGATGCATCGACACACGCGCATGCATCATCTGCAATCTTGTGAGTCGTGACCCGGTTAGGATGCCGAGCGGCGCGTGTGCCGGGGCGCGTCGACGGAACGTTCAAGGCAGGCATGCGAGCAATAGACAGATGAACCGAGACTGAGCGCGCGCGAGGCCGGAAGCCACGTCCCGCATGCCCCGCATCGCACCAGATTCTCGCCGGCCCGAGCGCGCGGTGCATGGGCCTCGCGGCGGGTCGCGTCCGCCGCTTGTGACGGGGGTGCGTTCACGCGCTGCTGCGCGTCGCGCACGACCCCGAACACGCGCCGCGCGGCGTTGATATACGGCCTCAAACGCCAGTAGATCAAGCCGGCAGCTAACACCAACAGAAACAAGAAAACCAAATACTTCACTTTCGCTCCCTGGCGGTATCTCTGGCTTGCGCCAGTTGCGTGCGCAGGTTTGGCAGCGCCGCGTTCGACGAATTGACGCTCTGTAATTCATCAAGGCGTCTCTGCGCCTCGATGGTCTCGCCGGAGACGATCAACGCCGCCGCGATGCTCTGCAGTGTCATCTCGTGGCGCGGGTCGAGCGCCAGCGCCCGGCGGTATTCCTGAATCGCGCGCCGCGGGTTCGGCGGTTGGTCGAAGTAATATGTCAGCCCGAGTTCGGTGCGGACGTTGACATCATCCGGCTTCATCGCCAGCGCTTCGGCGAAGTACTTACGCGCTTCAGCGATCAACGCGGTGTCGCCACCCTGCCCCAAATCGAAGAGCGCTTCGGCGAGTAGAACTTTCGTTTCGTAATCTTTCGGGTCGGCCCTGTGCGCACGCCGCAGCAGGCGCACCGCATCGGGGAGAAGCGCCGTCTTCCCTGTGTTCATCGCGTAGAGGTAAATCCCGCGGCCAATCTTACGCTGCTTTTCGATGTCGTTCGGGTTGGCGTCGCCATTCGCAATCGCGCCGCGCAACTCCTCGTCGCTCAGCACTGCGTCGGAGGCGTCACCACGCAGTCCCGCGTTGCTGCCTGCCCCGGCGCGCTCACCCTTCGCAACGCCGGCTCGCAGCCGCGCCAGTTCCGCGCGCATCGACTCTTGCTCACCGAGGTTCGCGCTGTTCGCAAAAATGAATCCGATCAGGAAACCCCCGATGAGTCCGGCGGCGAGGTAGATGATCTTCTCCGTAGTCACAGTGAACGAGTTGGTCGCTGAACGTATTGTAGTGTGAAGAGTGTAGCAAATCACTTAATGAAAGGCGACTGACCTTTTTTCGTTGATCGCCTGCGGCAGTGATGACGGTGGGATGACTGAATTAAAGCGCGAGGGAGCCGAGTCTGAGTCAGCCGCGAAGGGTTGAGTTTGCGGCTGGCAGTCGCGCCAGACGATTAGGAAACGACCGCCGCCGCCGCGGTGCCTCGCACGTGTCGGAGTAAAAGCAAGTGAATCACTCGCCTTCGCCGGCTGGATTCTCTTCGGAGGGATGCGGTAAGTCGTCCCGCCGACGACGTGGAAGCGGGTCTGATGTGCGGCGGCGCGACGGCGAATTCGGGCCGCGGCGATCAATCGCACCGGGGGGCAGCCTCCGCCCGTTGACGGCTTCTTCGAGGATGCGCGTAATCTCTTGCGAGAGCGTGCGGTGTTCGGCGACGGCGCGGCGTCGCAATTTCTCTTTCAAATCGTTCGGAACGTAAGCCCCGATGAAGACCCCTTTTCGGTTAACCATTCGCTAAAGATTCTCCTTAAATGTTCTTAAAAAAGCGCGGCGTGGAAAAAACTTTAGCGCGGGCCGCGACGCTTGGTGTCGCCATGCATGTTGAGAGCGGGTCTGTAAGCCGAATTCTGTACCCCGCCTGGTAAGGGCGGAAGCGGCGATCATTCATCTAGCCCGACTGTTGCCAGTCGGGTCGAGCGACCTACCCGGAGGTCGTAGCGCGCTGTTGATCAGCACGCTTCGGGCGGGCAGCCCTGTGTGACGCCTCCCTATTTGGTCTTGCACTGCGAGGAGTTTACCTGGCCGCGCGTGTCACCACACGCGCCGGTGCGCTCTTACATTAAGCCCCTTACGGAGCCGCACCGTTTCACCCATCACCCGCTGCCGCACGCACCCCGAAAGGTGCGCGTGGCCCGCTGGCTGGTCTGTTCTCTGTTGCACTTGTCGTCGCCCGAAAGCATCACGACTGCGTGGCAGTCATTCAGCCGACAGGCTCCCCGCCGTTAGCGGGCTCGCTGCCCTGTAGTGTTCGGACTTTCCTCCCCTCCACCTCTCGGCGAAGCGGCGACCGCCCGACCCGCTCTCATGCATGGCACGCGCGAATTATAGCAAAGCATCGTTGAACACGTACAGTAGCCCCGTTTTCAACGTTTATAGCCGAGGTTGATTTATGAATGGCGGGACATAATTACTCAAAAGTGACGGGTGACAGGTGACAAGTAAGGAGTTTGGGTCATGCAAGTGTTGCCTGTCCACGCTGATTTTATTAGCGAGTATTGTTAGCTATCAATCGTGACCGCGTGCCGTCCAGCAATCTCAACCGTCCAGTCACCTGTCACCATTTACCTGTCACAATCAAAAGCTCTGATTCGATTGAACCTTTGCAGACCTCAACCGAAATATTTGAATCCGACGCGCAGTCCGTGGAGGGCCGCGGGGGGAATGTTCGAGATCAACACCCAAGTCATGATGCTGTGCGACAGGCCGAGCGCGAACAGGTTCGGCGTGCGCTGGTAGACCGCCGCCCAAACCGCGCCGCCGGTGAATGTCGCGAGGGTCAGTAGCGGGTTCGGCAAGTGCAGCGCGGCAAAGACAAACGCGACTGACAGGACGCTCTTCCACCCCGCCCCCCAGATCATCTGTGCGCGTCGATTGATGAAAGCTTGCAGGATGAACTGCTGCAACAGGCCCCACAAAAAACCCAGCGCGGGCATTCCGAGAATGGTCTGGCCGCCGCGCCATCGACTGAAATTAACGCTCTCGTTGAACCACCCGACGGCGAGACAGAAGATCGTCGCTGCGAGCATCGGCGGCAGCAGCAACCGCATCGCCGCGCCGAAATTATCGACGCGGCATCCGAGGTCGCGCCACGATTCGCCCCTCGTTAGTTGGGAATAGATGATGAACGCAAAAGCGGAGATCAGCGGGAACGCAATCAGCCATTGAGCGCCGTCGCCGATTGAAAGAACAACCCATTCCGCGATCAGCGCCGACGCAACGACCGACGCGATTTCCCATGCGGTCAGCGCCTGCTCAGGTGACCCGCCAATTCGTGCGGTGACATCT
This sequence comes from Pyrinomonadaceae bacterium, assembly GCA_013816505.1. Lineage (GTDB taxonomy): Bacteria > Acidobacteriota > Blastocatellia > Pyrinomonadales > Pyrinomonadaceae > JACDEG01. Next base: position 9,795 of record JACDEG010000005.1, read on the forward strand.
CGCGTCGCCAAGTTCATGGTTTCTCCCGACTGGCGTTCACGCCTGCATCGCCGCCGGGTGATGCTGCTGCTGCTGGGGCGGCTGTCGGCGACGAAATTAGTGACGGCGTTGATGAAGGCGCCGATATTGTCATTGATGCTGGCGTCTGTGTCGGCGTTGATGTCGGCGTCGATGATTGCCCCCCAGTCTCGACTTCAACCTGGAAGCGCCACGGTTGACCGACAAGCTGCATCACGCGGCGCAGTCCGCCACCGCTTTCGTGCATGGCATACACACGGGCTTCATAACTTCCGTGCGGCAGCGGCGGCGTGTCGAAGCTGAAGCCGTGCCAATCATCGTCGGCGCGTCCCGCGAGGCGCACGTCGGGTCTTGCTCCGGCGGCGACATCAGATGAGACGAAGCGACCGTTAATGTAGAGTTGCACTTCGACGCGCGCCGCTGGTGTGCGTTCATCGACGACCCACCCGGCGACCCGCCGCGCGTCGGCGACATCAACCGCGCCGCGAAAGTAAGGATTAAAAGTTTGATAGTAGAAGACGGTTGCGAGCGCACCGACAAACAGGAGTTCGAGCAGGGATTTGGCAATCAGGGCGTGGGTCAAACGCAGGCGTGCTTTCTTTGAGAGCCGGTCGGATGGATGACTCGTGCTCGCGTCTCGATTCGTAATGACGGAGGGACGTGTGTGCTTCGGCGAATCGTCGCTATCCACACTGCGGCTTATCTCACGCGGCGCGTCATTCATGTTATACCGAGCGCGCGACCCTGAAAGTAGGAAGGTAAAAGTAAACAGTTTTTCCAGTTTTGAGTTTTCAGCTTTGAGCTAAAAACTGAAAACTCAAAACTGTTCGATGGCTGTTGTTCAGCCTCGATGCCGAAAATCTTTCGCGTAGATGCTGACCTCTGCTCCGTGAACTCTGTGTCTTCATTTCTGTGTTCTCTCCTGTTAAGTCCCTCACCGCTCAACCTCAATCGGAACCGGCAGCGTCTCCGGCGGGAAAAAGTGTGGCCAGAGCATCGCGAGACGCGCCCGCACCAACTCCTCGACATCGTCGGCGGTGGCACACTCGAGGCACTCTCTCGCGACCTCGCCGGCTCGCTCCGCGTCGATGCCCGCAATGACGCGCCGCATGCGTGGGATGGCCGATGCCGTCATGCTTAAATCCCTGACACCAAGACCGACCAGCACGCAGGCGTAAGCCGGCGTCGCCGCCATCTCGCCGCACACGACAACTGGAATCGCGGCGGCGCGCGCCGCTTTCATCACCATGTCGATGCTGCGCAGCACCGCCGGGTGGAGCGAACGAAACCAGTCGGCCACTTCGTCATTGCCACGGTCGACCGCCAGCGTGAACTGCACCAGGTCGTTTGTCCCGAGGCTGAAGAAATCTACTTCGCGGGCGAGTTTGTCGGCGACCAGAACGGCCGACGGCACTTCGATCATCGCGCCGATTTTGACCTCGCCCGTTTCGTGGCCTTCGCTCGTCAATTGTTCACGCTCTTCATCGATGACGCGGCGCGCGCGTCGCACTTCGGAGATGTCAGAGATCATCGGCAGCACGAGTTGAAGATTCCCGTGCGCCGCGGCGCGTAAGACCGCCCGCACCTGCGCGCGCATCACATTTTCACGGCGGAGGCAGAAGCGAATCGCGCGGAGGCCGAGCGCCGGGTTGCGTTCCGCGTCTTCCGTCTCCGTCTTGTCGCCGCCGAGGTCGAACATTCGCACACTCGCGCCGTCGACGCCCGCCAGTTCCGCGATTTTGACGTAGGCCGTGAATTGTTCATTCTCCGCTGGCATCGCGCCGCGGTGCGTCAGCAGAAACTCCGAACGATAGAGGCCGATGCCGCGCGCGCCGTAGCGTCTGACGCCTTCATACTCGGCGGGCAGTTCGACGTTGGCGCGTAAGAAAACCTCGTCACCATCGGCCAGATATAAAGTCTCGCGCCGCCCTTCGCCGTCTGCCGTCACGCCGTCTTCCACACTCGCCGACACATTCGTCGGCACAGCCACGCGCGCGAGGCTCGCCCGGTAGTGTTCCAAAGTCTGCGGCGACGGGTGCAGCACGACTTCGCCGGCGAACGCATCGACGGCTATCTCATCGCCCGTCCGCGCGCGGCGGTACATGTCACGGAGTCCGACCACCGCCGGGATGCCGAGGCCGCGTGCGATGATCGCCGTGTGTGAGGTCCAACCGCCAGCGTCGGATGCAATCGCGCGCACGCGAGAGAGATCGAGTTCCGCCGCCACCGACGGCATTAATTCCTCGGCGACGATCACGGCGTCATCCGGCAGCAAGCGCGCACCGTGCCCGTCCTTGCCGCTGAGCGCGACCAGGATGCGCTGCATCACGTCTTCGACATCCGCGCTCCTTTCGCGCAGGTAAACGTCCTTGACCTCGGCGTACACGGCAAGGATGTGATCCGCGACGACCTTCACCGCCCACTCGGCGTTGACCCGCCCGCGGCGGACGTAACCCTCGACGTCGTCGCGCAGCTTGCGGTCTTGCAGCATCAGCAGGTGCGCTTCAAAGATGTAAGCGTGATCTGCACCGAGGGCGAGTTCCGCACGTCTTTTCAACCCGCGTAGTTGGCGGCGCGCCAGTCGCATCGCTGCCCGGAAGCGGTCTACTTCGTGCTCGACCTCGGACTCTTCGAGCGCCGCGAGGTAGACTTGCTGGCGCGCATCGCTGTGGATGCGCAGCACGCGCCCCACAGCCGAACCTTCAGAGACCGCCACGCCGCGCCAGCGCTCTTCCGGCTTGACGCCATCCGAACTTCGGTGTGTGCCCGTACCTCTCATCACCCAGTCATCTCTCCGAAGCCGCTTGAGATCAGCGCGCAGACGGCGCTGAGCGCTGCCGCCTCGTCCGCTCCCTCCGCCGTGACTCGCAGTTGCGTGCCGCGCGCCGCCGCCAGCATCAGCACACTGAGAATCGATTTCGCGTCCGCCGAAGCGCTGCGGTCGGCGCGTTCAATGCGCACCGCGCTCTGATAAGCGCCGGCGGTGCGCACCAACTGCGCCGCGGCGCGCGCGTGCAGACCCAACGGATTAATGATCACGACCTGGCGCTCTCCCACTCAACCTTTCTTAGTTCCAGCGAGGAGTTCGCCCGCGAGGTAGATGCCTTCGCGCCCCTGGTCGCGTACCCGCCGCGCGATTTCGGCGAGCGACTCGTCGCCCGTCTGACTGGCGAGTTTGATGACCATCGGAAGGTTAACGCCGGTCACCACTTCAACCTCGCCTTCTTTAAGGAACATCGCCGCGATGTTAGTCGGCGTGCCGCCGAACATGTCCGTCAACAACAGTACCCCCCGGCCCGCCGAGACGCGATTGATGGCGCGCTCGACTTCATCGCTGGCCGCGTCAACGTTGTCGTGCCAGCCGATGGAGACCGCCGTGATGTGCGACACGGCCCCGATGATCGTCTCCGCCGCGGCCAGCAACTCGCCGGCGAACTGGCCATGCGTGACCACCACGCCCCCGATGTACGGCCCCGCCTTCCCCCGCGCGGTCTCCGCTCTGCCCGTCTCGTCCGTCATTTCGTTTCCTCCCTCCGTCGATGTGCCGGCGGGAAGTTGTGCGTAAGTGTTCCTCGCGACCGAAGCCTCGAGATAGCATATAAACTATCGCGCTCCGTCACTAACCCAACAACCAGCCGCCCGTTTCCTGCCGCTTGCCACTTACGGCGTACTGTCTTCCGCCTTCCGTTTGCCGATCCCCGCCCTCTGCCTTCCACCTTCCGCTTTCTGTCCTCTGCGTTCTGCTTCCTGCCTTCGGCCTTCCGCCTTCGGCCTTTGGCCCTCTGCCTCCGGCCCTCTGCCTTCGACCTTCCGCCTCCTGCTTTCCGGTTTTCGCTTTGGGACTTTGGCCTTCTTCACATCGCGGTGGTTAGCGACCGCGTCAAAGCCGGTGCGACGCAGACGACGCGCCAACATGTTAGCAATCATCACCGAGCGGTGGCGACCGCCGGTGCAGCCAATGCCGACCGAGACGTAAGCCTTTCCTTCGCGGCGATAGAGCGGAAGCAGGTATTCAAGCAACTCGCCGAAGCGTCGCAGAGTTTCCTGCACCTCGGCGCTCGCCGTGAGGTAGTTGACCACGCGCCGGTCGTGTCCCGACAGATCGCGCAGTTCCGCGACGAAGTATGGGTTCGGCAGATGGCGCACGTCAAAGAGCAGGTCGACATCGCGTGGCCCGCCGTACTTGTGGCCGAAGCTGAAGACCTGGACGCGCATCGGCGTGCCCTGTGGGTCGTGGCTGAAGCGTTCAACTAATACGCGCCGCAGCGTGTGGACAGTGTGATCCGAACTGTCGATGATATGGTCGGCGAGCGTGCGCACTTCCTCCATCGCGGCGCGTTCGGCGCGGATCGATTCGAGCAGGCCGGTGCCTGTCTCTGCCGGATGAGGCCGGCGCGTCTCGCTGAACCGGCGCCGCAGGGCATCGTCCGACGCTTCGAGAAAAAGCACGAACACGCTAAGGCCAATGTCGCGCAACGCCTTGAGTTGATCGGGGAACTCGTGCAGGAAATGTCCCTCGCGGATGTTGATGACGAGTGCGGCGCGCTCGATGTGCGGCTTGTCGCGGTCGTCCGACTGGACGAGGCGCGCAAAGGTCGGCAACAACGTCACCGGCAGGTTATCGACGCAGAAGAAGCCGAGGTCTTCGAAAGCGTTGGTCGCCGAGGACATGCCCGAACCGCTCAGCCCGGTGATGATTACGATGTCGGGCGCGTCGGCGCCATCACTTCGCTGTGTCTTCACGCTCGTCACCCACCTCGCGTTCCGGCCCCACCACCGCCGCAGAGAGATCGCCCGCTCCCGACTCCGTCGGGTCAGCCTCGCCAGTCGCGCTGATCAACGCCGCGTGGCGAGCGACAAAGATCTGCGCCGCGTTGTAGCCGCGCACACGCAGTAAATGCACTCGCACCGCCGTTTCGACCAACGTCGAGAGGTTCCGGCCCGGGCTGACCGGCAGCAAAAAGCTCGGCACACAGACGCCGAGGATGTTCACCGTTTGGTCGTCGAGTCCGAGCCGGTCAATCTCTGCGGCCTCTTCCCAACGCCGGAAAGTAATCGCCAGACCGACCGGCTTCGGGCCGCTGATGGCCGAGACGCCGAACAAATCACGGACGTTGAGAATGCCGAGGCCACGAATCTCGATGTGCTCGCGCAGCAGGTCGGGCGCGCTTCCCATCAAGCGGTCGGGCGCGATGCGGCGAAGCTCCACCAGATCGTCAGACACCAGCCGGTGACCGCGCACGATCAGGTCGAGCGCGCACTCCGACTTGCCGATGCCTGATTGGCCTTGGAGGAAAACGCCGACGCCGTAGAGGTCGAGCAGGACGCCGTGGCGCGTTTCGCGCGGGGCCAGCGCGTCGTGCAGAAACTCGGTGATGGTGCCAATCGCCACCGAACTGACGAGCGGCGTCAAGAGCAGCGGAAGCGCTGCGCGCTCGGCCTCCTCGACAAACTCCGGCGGCGGCACGAGACCCTTGGTCACCACCACGCACGCCATCTCTTCGAGCATCAGATTCCTGATCGCCTCGCGTCTTCTCTCAAAGGGTAGTTGGTTGAGGAACCAGATTTCACTCTGCCCGACGATCTGCACCCGCCCCGGATGAATGTAGTGCGAAAAGCCTGCCAGGGCGAGGCCGAGTTTCTGAATCCGCGCCACGTCGATGCAGTGCGACGCCGCGCCGCGCGCCCCAGCCAACATGCGGAGATCGAGCGCCGCCGGCGACCGCGCCACGAATTCTTCGACAGTGATTGCGGGTCGTTCTTTCGGCGAATCGCTCATCGGCGTGTTGGGATTCTTTCGAAACGTTGAGGAAAAAGGAAGCGCGGCGGCATCGGGCGGCGGCTTGAGCAACCAAGAGCGGGGTGGTTGTGGCGGCGGCGGCGTGGCCCGCGAAACGAAAGCGGCGGCGGCGCAAGTGGCGATTCGCGACCGCCGCGCCACCGCCGGACGCCTCGCGCGCGCCGCACCCGTTTACGTCTGGATTAAACCGAAGTTGCCATCTTTGCGTTTGTAGAGAACGCTGACGCGGGTCGTGTCGGCGTCGCGGAAGACGAGGAACTGGGCGGCCTCTGCGGTAAGTTGAAGGGCAGCCTCCTCTGCCGTCATTGGCTTAACCTCATAACTGCTCGCCGAGATGATCCGCCCGGCGCTCGGCGCGACTTCGACGGCGCGCCCGTCGCCGTCCGCCGGCGTCAACGACGAGAGTGGCTTGCCGCCCTGACTGCGGTCGATGATCTTCTCCTTCAACTTGACCGCCTGCTTTTCGATCTTTGCAATTGTGCGCGACAGCGCCTGGTACATGTCGGCGTTGGTATCGGTGGCAGTCAGCGTGTGCTCGCGCCAGTGGACGAGTACCTCGGCCATATGCCGGTTCTTGTTGACCTCGATGATGACATGCGCTCTCGCGGTCGAGTCGTGGAAGATGTGGTCGATCTTGACGAAATGGTCTTCGACGTGAGAGCGCAGGGCGGGCGTCACGTCGATGTGACGGCCCGTGTATTCAAACTTCATCTGTCTCCTCCTTCGATTGGCGTCGTCGGCGCCCGTCGTGACGGCGACATAGGGGCCAAGCCGGTGGCACACCTTCCCCGACCGCACCGACCCACTGATGCTGTTGACGGTAAACTTCAGCGCCGGCGCGCGAGAGAGACCTCGCTAAACCACGGCGCGTCGTTCGCGAGAGCCTGGAATCTGCATCTGGTCGCGATATTTAGCGACCGTCCGGCGCGACAACCGAACTCCGTCTTTGGCTAAAATCTTAACCACCTGATCGTCGGTGATCGGATTGTGCGAGTCCTCTTCCTCAATCAACTTTTTGATCTTCAATTTTATGATGCGCGTCGAGACCTCTTCGCCGTCGTCGTTCATCATGCCTTCGGTGAAGAAGCGACGCAGCTCAATCACGCCCTGCGGCGTGTGAGTGTACTTGCGGTTGACGACGCGCGAGATGGTCGAAAGGTGCATCCCCGTATCCTCGGCGACATCCTTTAACATCATCGGTCTGATGAACTGCACGCCCTTGTCGAGGAACTCGCGCTGACGCCGCACGATGCACTCGACAACACGGTAGATCGTCTGGCGGCGGTGCTCGATGTTGCGCAGCAGATCGACGGCGGAGCGCATTTTATCTTTGATGAAGTCGCGCGTCTCTTTGCTCGTGTCGGCGCGGCCGAGCATCTGCTGGTAGCTATGGCTGACTCTCAGCCGCGGGCTGCCGTCATCCGCGAAGTAGATCACGTAATCGTCATCAATCTTTTCGATGAATACTTCGGGCGCAATCAGGATCGGCTCTTCCGACGAGTAGCGGCGGCCTGGGTACGGGTCAAGCGTGCGGATGCGATCCAACTCGGCGACTACCTCTTCGACACTGTGCCCGATCAGTTTAGCGAGGTTCGGCAGTTTGTGCTGCTGCATTTCGGCGAGCGGATGATCGCTAATCAGGCGGGCGGCGAGGGTGTCCAACTCACCGCGAACTTCCAATTGCACCAGCAGACATTCGCGCGGGTCGCGCGCGCCGCACCCCACCGGGTCGAGCCGCATCACCGACTGACGCGCTTCTTCGACCTCCTCGATGGTCCAACCGCCGAACGCCGCAATCTCTTCGTTCGTCGCATTCAGGCGACCGTTCCCATCAAGGTTGCCGACTACCGCCTCGGCCACATCGAGCACCTTGTCGCTGACGTGGGTCATGTGGAGTTGCCACGTCAGATGCTCGGAGAGCGATGGCGGGCGCGTCAAAAACTGCTCGAAGGTCGGGGCGTCCTCTTTGTACTCAAACTCCTGCGTCTTGTAGCCGGGGTCTAAGTACTCCTGAAATTCACGCCCAAAGTCGATCTCTTCAAATGCGTCGTGCGGCTCTTCGGTGCGCTCGGAGTCGTCTTCGCCGCCCTCTGAAGGTTGAACCGAGTCGGTGTCGCTCGCGTCGGTGCCGGCGGCGATCAACTCTCCTGTCGGTAACTCGCCGGAGCCGTTCCCCGAAGCGCCATTAAGTTCCGGCGCGAGACCTTCGAACACGGTCGGCTCGGCTTCGTTCGTACCACTGGCTAGCTGATCGAGAATTTTTTCTTCCAACTCAAGCTTCTCGGTCTGCCCTTCGACCTCTTCGAGCACTGGATTTTCCAGAAGCTGTTGCTGAATCAGATCGCTCAATTCGATGGTTGTCATCTGCAACATCTCGATGCGCTGCCGCAACTGCGGCGTCAACACGAGACGCTGTGAAAGGCTGGTGGTGAGCTTAACGGACATACCTTCGTTCTAATAAATGTTGCTGTCGTCTGACGGGAAGTTTCGTCGGTATTGTACACCAAGAACGGCGCGGTCGAGATTATAACCGATTTTAGTTGGGGTGCGCAGCGACGATTCTTCGAGTGAAATTCAAAGGCGGAATTTTTCGCCGAGGTAGAGGCGGCGCACTTCCTGGTCTTCGGTCAACGCGACGGGCGCGCCGCTGCGGAAGATGCGCCCTTCGGCCATGATGTAAGCGCGGTCGGTGACGCCGAGCGTTTCGCGCACGTTATGATCCGTGATCAGAATGCCGATGCCGCGCCCGCGCAGGTAAAGAATCATCTGCTGAATGTCTTCGACGGCCTTCGGGTCGATCCCGGCAAACGGCTCGTCGAGCAGGATGTACTGCGGGTCGGTCGCGAGGGCGCGCGCAATCTCTGTGCGACGACGCTCCCCGCCCGACAGCGCGTCGCCGCGCGTGTTGCGGACGTGCGCGACGCCGAACTCCTCCAGCAACTCTTCGAGCCGCGTCAGGCGCTGCCGGCGGCGCAATCCCATTGTCTCCAGCACGGCGAGGACGTTCTGCGCAACCGTCATCCGTCGGAACACGGAAGGCTCTTGCGGCAGGTAGCCGACGCCGAGCCGTGCGCGCAGGTACATCGGCAGCTTCGTGATGTCGCGCCCGCCGAGCATGACGCGCCCGCCTTCGGGACGTTCGAGGCCGATTATCATGTAGAAGGTCGTCGTCTTGCCCGCACCGTTGGCGCCGAGCAACCCGACCACCTCGCCCTGCTCGACGTGCAGGCTGACGCCGTTGACGACGCGCCGCTTGCCATAGCTCTTCACCAGATCAAACCCGGCCAGCGCCGTCGGCGAGGGAGTTTCTTGAGCGCCCGCCCGCCGCTCCTCCGCCACGTCTCCAACCGCCACTTCGATCATTTCTTCCGTCTGCATCTCTACATCGAAAATTACAACATTGATACAGTTTAGAGGCGGGCTATGCCCGCCGAAGGTAAGTTAAAATTCAACGTCAACGGCGGGCATAGCCCGCCTCTAAACGGAGCGTAATAATTGTAGTGTGCCAATCTTCTGTGTTCCGATTTAGAATTTAGACTGCTGAGTACTGAGTAAAGGCAAAGGGTGCTTTTTGACTCAGTATTCAGCACTCAGCACTTAATACTCAGTCTTAGGTTTTGATTACTGTTTTCTGATTTTGTGTGTCGAGCGCACGCGCCCGGTGTTCTGCCCGCCGTCGCCGCCGTCGGAGACGACGCGGTTCTCGCGCAGATAGACCGTTAGGCGGCGACTTTCGGAGCTACCCTGCGCCGCGTCTTCGACATGCGCGGGCGAGCCGGTCAGGACCATCGTTTCATCAGCCGCCGTGTACTGCGCCCAATCGCCGGTGCCGCGCTTGCCCGGCTGCGTCAGCACGACGTTGCGTTGCGCGATTGTCCGCTCGACCTCGTACACATCCTTCATCAAGTACACATCGGCCACCTCGCCGGTGATGCGCTCCGTCCCCTGCTTGATGTCGACCGCGCCTTCATAGCGCAGGTGGCGTTCGTCGTCGGAGTAGAACATGCGCGTCGAAGTCGCGAAGACGGGGACGACGATGCGATTGCCCTGTGCGTCTTTGCGCCGCGCTTGATAGAGTGCGCTCTCGACGTTGCCTTCCGATTCTAGCCGCTTCGTTTCGCCGCGCAGCGTAATCCGCTCGCCCTTGACGAAGTTGTCATCCTGCCACGCGCGGGCGTCGCCGGTGTAGATGCCGATCTGCGCTTCATGCCGGAATTCCGCCGCTGCGGAGGCGATGAAGACGGGACTCTTCACTTTCGCGAACGGCGTCGCACCGCCGGTCTGTTCCTGACTGTAATAAGTGGTCGCGACGCCGCCCCGCCCGTACGATATTTGCTTTCGCGTGTCAGTGTCGATTTCCGCCGCTTTCATTCGCGCGCGCGAATCCCACACGACCGGCTCGCCACCGCGCATCCGCGCCATCGCGTCCGCCGCCGTGTAAGAGACGTGAGCGGCCTGGCCGTTGCGGTCACGCTCATTGAACTTTGCGTCGCCCTGCGCGTCGAGCCGCTCGGCATCCTGCGTCTCGCGGGCGAAGGCAGCCGTGATTTTCTGCGCGGTCAACGTTCGCGCGGCGCGTTTTTCAGAAGGCTGCGCCGGTTCGATGACGGCCTTTGCGCCACCCGTCGCGGTGAAGACGCGCGCCAGATTGTCGGCCTCGTAAAACTCACAGTCAAAGCGCGGCGCGTGCAGCGTCTGGCGGTCGACCTGCGGCGTGCTCTGCACCGGCTCGATCAGGAGTTCGGCGTGACCGACAGCCTCAGCCCGTTCAAGGTCGCGCCCCGTCGTCCGCCACAACAGTTTAATGTCGTCAGCGGTGAGCCGTTTGTTTGCCGCCTTCGGGTCAGAGGCGCGCGAGCGCGGCGCCGCCAGCATGACGACCGGACGCGCCCCGGCGCGCATCTCCTTCAGCGCGCTCCGCTCGCTCTGCGCCGCGAAATCGACTTCCAGCCCGCCGCCCGTCGTCAGTTGCACCTCCGCATCGGCGCTCAGTGTGCGCGCGCGCACGTCGCGCGTCGCGGCGGCGCGCTGTAGTTGCTGATTGGCATCGAAGAAGAAATCCATGTCGACGGCGTGGACTTCGGCGGCGCGCCCCTCGGCCATCGAGCGTAGATAAGAGTTGCCGCGCGCCGTGATCTGCCGCAGGCGCTTCTGCTCGGTGAGCATCCCGGAGAGCACGTCGCCGCTCATGATGTCGTGCTCCTGCTCGGCGGTCGCGCCCCCGGAAAAGATCAGCGAGCGCGCGGCCTGGTCGAAATCAGCGCGCCCCGATTTGATGGTCACAGGTCGGTCGCGCGGGTCGAGTCGCGCCCCCGCGAATTGCCCCGCGCCGCCCGGCTCGACGGTGATTTCCACACCGCCATTCAATCTTAACTTCTTGCTTTTCGCATCGACCGTCGCTGCGTCGGCGCGCCCGCGAACGTTCTCCCGCTCAAAGGTCAGCGGCGTTTTGATAGTCGCGACTTCGCTGCGCACGCCATAGTCGAGCGCCTCGGTTTTGACGATTAAATGGTCGTGAGTCTCGATGTTCACGTCGCCAGTGAAAGTGATTTGCGAGTCCTCTGATTCAGAGATGTTCGTCGCGATGGTACGCTCAGCGCTGATCTTGTTCGGGCGGTCGCCCGTCTCCGGGTAGACTTCGAGATAGACGTCCTCAAGCTCGTGATGGCCGTCGGAGAAGGTCACATCGCGCGCCGCACGCAACAGTAGCGTCACGCGGTCACCCTTCGTCACGCGCCGCTCATATCCTTCGACGATTCCGACCACCGTGCTCGAAAGTTGAGCCTCTTTCTGAATCAAACGAAACGGACGATTGCCGCGCAGACGATAATACGACCAGCCGGCGAAGACTATGCCCACGACGAGCAGCGCCAGCGCCAGCACGCGCATGACTCTCGGCAACCCGGCACGCAAGCCGATGGCGGTCGCTTTCCTTCGTCTTATTTCTTGCATCTTCAAAACCAATGATGTGTGATAACAGCACTCAGTACTCAAGTACACAGCACTCAGTACTTATCATCCATCACCATCTTCAAGTCTTCGACGACCAATTGCAAATTCGTTTCGCCACGCCAGGTGTTGGTGTCGAGCGTGTAGGCAAGTTCGATGCGAGCGCCGGCGGGCGGCGTTGTCGTTGACTGTTCCGCGCCGCCCCACCAGATGGCATCGTGCGAGCGCCCGTCGTTGCCCGCGACGCGTAGCTTCAGATGTCGCTCCTTGATGATTCGCGCCTCGCCGACGACTTTGAGGCCGCGCGTCATGAAGATGGGCCGCGGCCAGCCCGCGCCAAACGGCTCTAACGCGCAGAGTCCGTCGAACAAATCGCGCGTCAGTGCAGCGGCGGGCAACTCGGCGTCGATCTTGACGGTCGGCGTAAAATCTTCGTCGCTCAGTCTGGCGGCGGCATGTTCGTTCAAGCGGCGGCGCAGTTCAGAGATATGCTCGCGGCGGATGGTGAGGCCGGCGGCGTGGGCGTGCCCGCCGAAGCTCTCGAACAAATCGGCGCAGGACGTGAGTCCATCGAGCAGATGATACACGTCGATGCTGCGCGCTGAGCCGTGGCCAAGTCCGTCCTCGTCGATTGAGATAACGACGCACGGGCGGTGCAGGCGGTCGGCGATTCTGGAAGCGGCGAGGCCGATCACGCCCCGGTGCCAGCCTTCGCCCGCGATCACCGTCACAGACGCGTCGCCGCCATCGCCGAGTTCAAGCTCGGCCAGAGCGCGCTCGGTAATCAAGCGCTGCACGCCCTGGCGCTCGCGGTTGCGCACATCGAGATGCATCGCCAATCGCCGCGCCTCCGCTTCGTCAGTCGCCTCGAACAATTCGACGACGGCACGTGCCGCGTCCATCCGCCCGGCGGCGTTAATGCGCGGCCCTAAGCGGAACCCTAAATCACTGGCCCGCATCCTGCTCCCATCGCCGCAACCGGCCACCTCCATCAACGCGCGCAATCCCGGATTGGTTGCCCTCGGCAAATCGGCGAGGCCGAGCGCGACGATCACGCGGTTCTCGCCAATCAATTGCGCGACATCGGCGACAGTGCCGATGGCGACCATCTTCAAAAACCCGCTGACCAAACTCTCGCGGCGGCGCTCACGGAACAGGGCGTGCGCCAACTTGAAGGCCACCCCGACGCCCGCCAGATTCTTGTCAGGGTATGAACAGCCGTGCTGATTCGGATTCAGCACCGCGAACGCCGGGGGCGCGCCCTTGTCGTCATCCGGCAGGTGATGATCGGTGACGATCACGTCGAGGCCGTTTGCTTGCGCCCAAGCGAGCGGCGCGTGCGCGCGGATGCCGCAGTCGACGCTGATGACCAATGTGTAGCCGTCGTTGCGCGCACCTCGCAGCACGTCTTCGCGAATCCCGTACCCTTCCGTGAAACGGTGTGGGACGTGAAAGTCGGTGTGCCCGCCGAGCAGTTGCAGCGCCCGCCGCAGCACCACCGTGCCCGTCGTGCCGTCGACGTCGTAGTCACCGTAAATCAAGATGCGCTCGCCGGCGTCGATGGCGCGCAGGATGCGCCCGACGGCCTCGCGCATGCCGAGCATCAGGTACGAGTCGTGTAGTTCATCGAACGACGGATTGACGAGCCGGCGCGCATCATCCTCCGTTACGATCCCGCGCGCGAGCAGCAGGCCCGCGACGAACGGCGATGTGCCGAGCGTGCGCGCAAAAGAGTGTGCGCGAGTCTCGTCGTACCCGCGCACACTCCAGCGCTTTTCGGCGCCGCGCCGGCTGTTAATGACCGTCATCAATCTATTCCGCGAACCACCCGTTCTGATCCAGCAGCTTGATGCCGATGCGTTGCTGATTGTCCACCTCATCGACCCACACGCCGTTCACCTCCGCGTCAAGGACGCGCCCGAACGGCGGCTTGAGAACCACCGTCGACCCTAGCTCGACCGCCGCGTCGGTGATTAACGTAGCGCCGCCGCGACTGACGCGCACGGCATCTGCTGTGACGCTGAACTGCTCGCCGGCGCTCGTGCGCCCTTCAAGTATCAGCGAGAAGTTGACGGGAACACGCTGGTTGCTACGCGGCGTCAACGAACTTGGTCCGAGACTCTCCTGCTTTTCTTCGTCGTTCATGAAAGATTTGTGCCCTCTACTTCTGCAAATGGCTAAACGGAAAAATCAGAGAATGGTACTACAGCGGCGATGATCGTGTGATTGAAGACAGAATACATTCACCGCTGAGTACGCCGAGAACGCCGAGCATAACCCAGATGTTGACCTGATTGATGATCCTGTCTGTCACATCGTCCGCGCCCTCCAGGCGTCACGGGCGGTTAAATCCGGGGAAGCTATTTAATTCGTAATCCCTTAATTCGTAATTCATATTCAAAACGATTCCTGCGGCGAGGGGCGCCGTTGAAGTGTACCCGAAGCGGGGCAGTTACGGCGAGGTAGTAACAGAGTCCATGTCAACAAGAAGGAGCGTCGCGCGCTGTCGGAAAGATGATGCGGAGAGGTTCAGCACGCGCCTCAGTTGAGCGGTTGCAACCAGCCCGCCGCGAGCAGTGCGAGGAGCGCGCCGCCGACGACCAAGCGATAGCCGATGAAGATTCCAGTCGAGTGTGTGCGCAGGAAACGCAGCAGAAACCAGATCGAGGCATAGCCGACGACGCCCGCCACCACCGTGGCGATGATTAACGGCAGCGCGCTCCCGGCGGGTAGCTTGACGACGGCCTCTTTCAGTTGCAGCAGGCCGCTCGCCGTAATCGCCGGGATCGAGAGCAGGAACGAGAAACGCGCCGCAGTCTCGCGCGTCTCGCCCGCGAAGAGTCCGCCCATGATGGTCGCGCCGGAGCGACTGGTTCCAGGTATCAGCGCCAGCACCTGCGCGAAGCCGACCGCGAGTGCGTCGCGCAAGCCGAGATGCGTCATCGTGCGCTCGCGCCGGCCAACCTTTTCGGCAACCAGCAGTAGCAACGCCATCACCACCAGCATCGTCGCGATGACCCACAGGTTTTTCGTGAACGTTCCCTCGATCTGCTTTTTGAACAACAGCCCGATGACGCTGATCGGGATTGAGCCGATGACGATGAGCCATCCCAGACGCGCTTCGTCGGACAGCAGACGGGCGGGCGCGTGGCTGCTTTCGCCGCGTGTCATCGTGCCACGTGCCATCGCGCCGTCGCGCCGTCGCAGCAGTGCCCAGTGGTCGCGCAGAAAGGCCGCCGAGATGGCCCAGATGTCGCGCGCAAAGTAAACGAAGACGGCGATCAGCGTCCCGAGTTGGATGACCGCAATCGTCGCCGTCGTCTGTTCAGCGTTCAGCGCGAGGCCGGTCAGCCGGCTGGCGAAAATCAGGTGCGCCGTCGAACTGACGGGGATGAATTCCGTGAGGCCCTGCACGATGCCGAAGATAACTGCCTGAAGAAGAGTCATGTTGAGTCAGTATCACTCGCGGAAAGAGGTGCTCGACCCGATGCGGTCGTAGACGGCGTCCGGCATCAATTTCAAAAGGCGCACGAGACTCGCAAGCTGCCACGGGAAGGCGAACGTCCGTGGACGCCGCTCGAGGGCGCGGACGATGCGGCGCGTTGCGTCGTCGAGTTCGAGGACGAACAGCAGCCGGCCTTTTCTCCCGGCGGTCATCGGCGTCTTGATGAATCCCGGATGGATGACCGTCACGGCGACGCCGGTACCTCTCAGGTCAACCCGCAGACTCTCGAAGAAGGTCGTGACCGCCGCCTTACTCGCGCTATAAGCCGCCGACTTTGGCATCCCTCGGTACGCGGCGAGACTCGAAATGGCGACCAGGTGACCGCTGCGCCGCGCCAGCATGTCCGGCAGTACCGCCGCCACACTGTTGGCGACGCCGATGGCGTTAATCGAAATAACGTCCGCTACCTCGTCGGCGCGAAGCGTCGAGGCAGGCGTAATCACGCCGACGCCGGAGTTAGCGACGAGCAGATCAATGCGTCCCCACTGCTCGCGGACGCGACGCGCCGCCGCCTCGACACCGCGCGCGTCGCGTACATCAGTCGTCAACACCAGCGCGCGGCCTCCGGCCTCCTCGACCGCCTTTGCCGTTTTGAGCAACTCTTCCGCACGCCGCGCCAGCAGTCCGAGCGAAGCGCCGCGTCGTGCCAACTCAACGGCGAGCGCGCGGCCAATGCCGCTTGACGCGCCGGTAATCAGCACCACCTGTTTCGACCAATCGACTTTCATTCCGGTTTCAGCAAAGTTCCGCGACATGACCGCCAAGCACGCGCAGCGCCGTGCCGAGGTCATCCTGTTTAATCAGTAGGTGGTCACGCGAAAAAGATGAAAGGGCGCCGACGGTGATTCCCTCTGCCGCCAGAATTTCGGTGACGCGCGCGAGGTACCCGACGACGTTCCACGGCAGCTGCGTGTCAAGCGTCAGCAGACGAAAGCCGCCTTCGACCCGCGCGTCGCGGAGGGCATGGCGCATCGGACGCCAGTCTTCTTCTTCAACCAGCAGCGTGACTTCGTGGGCGTCGCGGAGGAGCATGAAGGGGGCGGTCGGGCGTGGGCTTAGTTCGGGATTTTCGAGCAGGCGTGCCCAGTCTTCGGGCCGCAGGCCGACAAGGTAGAAGGTAGCGGGCGCGACCTCGACCCGGGTGCGGCGGAGTAACTCGGCAACGTCCGTCTGCGTCATGCTAAATTTGCACCACCACCGGCACGATGACGGGCCGCCCGCCGGTCTGCTTCTGAATGAAGCGCTTCAGTTCGACCCGCACGCGCTCTTTCAGCAGCGTCATGTCGCGGCGTTCGGCGGCGGGCGCGCTCTCGAACGTCTTGGTAATCACGCGCTGCATGCCACGGATCAGTCCGTTCTCGCCAACCCCGTTGACGCCGACCAAACCGCGCGCGATGATTTCGGGCGTGCCTTCGAGCGCGCCGGTCTTTTCGTTCATCGTGATGATGGATGTCACCATCCCGTCAAAAGCCATCTGCTTGCGCTCGCGTACCGTCTCGCGATTGATCTCTTCGAACCCCGACTCGTCGATGAACGTCCGCCCGATCTCGCGCTTCGCAACTACCGTCGCGCGCTCGCCGTCGAGTTCCAGCACGTCGCCGTTTTCAATCAGAATCACGTTCTCTTCAGGGAAGCCGAGGTGGTTCTTGACGAACTCCTTATGGCGATAGAGCATCCGATACTCGCCATGCACCGGGATCACGAACTTCGGCTTGACCGCCTCGGTGATGATGCGGATATCTTCCTGCGAGGCGTGACCGCTGACGTGAATCAATCGCCGCTTCTCGTCGATGATGTTCCCGCCGCGTTTGTAGATTTCACCGACGAGTCGCGAGATGGCGCGTTCGTTGCCGGGGATGATTCGCGCCGACAGCACCACCGTATCGCCATCCTCAATCGTCATGCCCTTGTACGACTGCGTGCTCAACTGCGCGAGCACCGCGCGCTGCTCACCCTGCGAACCAGTCACGAGGTAGACGATCTCCGTGTCGCTGAGGTGTTTCGATTCGTTCAGTGAAATGAACAGCCCGTCCGGCACGTCGAGATAGCCGAGCCGTTCGGCAATCTCGATATTCTTCAGCATCGAACGCCCGAGCACGCAGACCCTTCGACCGAACTGCTGCGCCACGTCGAGCACGATTTGAAGACGGTGGATTGAAGAAGCAAATGCGGCGATGATGATCCGCCCCTCAGCTTCGGCGAACAACTCTTCAAAGGCCGGGATCACGGCGCGCTCCGACGGCGTGCGTCCCGGCACCGAAGCGTTCGTTGAATCCGAGGTCAGCGCCAGCACCCCTTCCTGCCCGTAGCGGCGCAGCGTACGCAGGTCAATCGGCTCGCCGATCACGGGGGTTTCGTCAACTTTGTAATCGCCGGTGTGGATGATCGTTCCGACCGGAGTCGTAATCGCCAATGCGAAGCAGTCGATCAGCGAGTGCGTGACACGGATAAACTCGATGCTGAACGATCCGAGTTCGACGACCTCGCGCGGCTCGACGCGGTGCAGCAGAACGTCGTTCAGCAGGCCATGCTCCTCTAACTTACTTTCGGCCAGACCGGCCGTGAAGTGCGAGGTGTAGACCGGCACATTGAATTTCTTGAGAATGTATGGAAGCGCGCCGAGGTGGTCTTCGTGACCGTGCGTCAGAATGATCGCGGTAATTTCGTCTTTGTATTCGTCGAGAAAGTCGAAATTGGGAATCGAAATGTCGACGCCGTACACGCTCTCTTCGGGAAAGCCCATGCCGGCATCAATGATAATCATCTCATCGCCGTAGCGCATCGCCATGCAGTTCATCCCGAACTCGCCGACGCCGCCCAATGGGATAAGCTCTACAGCAGTACTCACTTTATGCCTATTTTCTCCTCAAAAATCTTGATTAAACGCAGTGGCCGCTTGGGTGTTGTTTCCGAAAGGAAAAACTTGCGGGGATTTTGACGGCGCAGTATAGCACAGCGACGCTGGCTACCACTTCGCCCGCTGGCTGCCCGCGAATTTTCGGCGGCGACGCATATCACGCCACAAGACGAACGCGTGGTCAACTGCCCGCCAGATAGTTCGCCACACTCGCCCACTCGGCAAAGGAAAGAGTTTCGGCGCGGCGTTCTGCGGCGACGCCGGAGTTGGCGAGCACGACGCTTGCACCCCCGGCACTTTCAATGCGTGCAGAGAGAATTTCGGGCGCGTGACGCAAGTTGTTAAGGATGGTCTTGCGCCGTTGCGCGAAGCCGGTACTGACGACTTTCCACAACAGTGCTTCGTCATCAATGGGCACCGGCGTGTGCGGGCGGACTCGCAGGCGCGCCACCGTGCTCCACACTTTCGGCACGGGCCGGAACGCGGTGGGCGCGACATCAAAAAGTGCTTCCGCTTCGCAGTATGCTTCGACCACCACGGAGAGGAAGCCGCGCTCGCTCGACGATGGCGGCGCGGTGATCCGCCCGACGACTTCGCGTTGCAGCATTAACACCATTTCAACCAGACACCGCCGCTGCCCGATCAATCGCTGGAGGATGGCGGTCGAAATGTTGTACGGCAGGTTGGCGACGACACGCGCGCGTTCGTCGGGCGCGACCGCCGCGCAGAGGTCGATTGACAGTGCGTCGTCTTCAACGAGGGTGAAGTTCGCGTGCCTCGCGAAACGTTCGCGCAACAGCGGCGCCAGATCACGGTCGAACTCGACGGCGATTAAGCGGCACCCCGTCTCAATCAATCGCGCGGTGAGCGCGCCCTGCCCCGCCCCGATCTCGACAATCGTTTCGCCTGGAAGCGGCGCCAACTCGCTGACGATCCGCCCCGCGACGCTTTCGTTGACAAGAAAGTTCTGTCCGAAGTTTTTCTTGGCGCGCGGAAAGGTCATAAAAACTATAAGTGCTGAGTACTGAGTGCTGAGTACTGAGTGATTGGCATGAGGGCTTCATGACCTATCACCTGTCACGCATCACCCTTGTCTGGGTAGCCGGTGATTTCGACATCGCGGCCGTGACGGGTGATGTATAGGTCGCGCAAGTTAAAGGCTTCGGCAATTGTCGCGGCGCCGCGTCCGCCGATGGCGGCCTTGGCGTCGTTGCCTCCGATGATGATGGGCGCGACGAAGAAGCTGACTTTGTCGACGAGTCCCGCTTCGAGGAACGCGGCAGCGACGGTCGCTCCACCTTCGACGATGATGCTTTGTAGCGTGCGGCGGCTCAAATCGTCGAGCACCGCGGCGAGGTCGCGCCCGCCGCCCGCCACGTTTCGCACGACTTCGACGCCTTCGGCCTCCAGCGCGGACGCACTCTCCGGCACGACCTGTTCCGAAGTGAAGACGACGACCGGGGCTTCGCGCGCGGTTCGCGCAAGTTGCGACGTCGGCGACAAATTCAGACGTCCGTCAAGGATGATGCGCGCCAGCGGGCGGCGGCGCGGGCGGGCGCTGCGGTCAGTGAGTAGAGGGTTGTCTATTGCCACCGTTCCCGCGCCGACCAGAATCGCGTCGTACTCGTGCCGCAGTTGATGCACACGACGGCGCGATTCTTCGCTGGTGATCCAGCGCGCGTCGCCGGTGCGGGTGGCGATTCGCCCATCAAGCGAACTGGCCAGCTTGAGGTGGACGAACGGGCGTTTGCGCCGCATGCAATGGATGTATTTTTCGTTGAGCCGCGCGGCTTCGTCGGCCAGCAGACCAATGCTCACTTCGACGCCGGCGCGGGCAAGATGAGCGAAGCCGCTTCCCGCCACCAACGGGTTTGGGTCTTCAATGGGTGCGATCACACGGCGAATGCCCGCGTCGATCAGCGCGGTGGTGCAGGGCGGCGTGCGTCCGGTGTGCGCGTGCGGTTCGAGCGAGACGTACGCGGTGGCCCCGGCGGCGCGTCCGCCGGCCTGTTCGAGCGCCAGCGTCTCGGCGTGCCTGACGCGCTCGTAAAGGTAGAAACCTTCGCCGAAGATTTCGCCCGTCTCGCCGGAGGCGATGACGCAGCCGACGAGCGGACTCGGACTAACCTGCCCCGTGCCGCGCGCCGCCAGTTCCAGCGCGCGCCGCATCATCTGCTTATCAAAGTCTAGAGTCACGAGTCTAAAGTCTGGAGTCACAAGTATGGAATCTGAGAGTTTGGAGTCTATAAGAGTCATAAAGCTGAAGTGATGTTCTGCAGTCCAAAGAATTTACTTCTAAGATTCACTTCCGAGAGTCGGACTGACTCCAGACTCTCAGACTTCAGACTCCAGACTTATTCAAACAGACTTATTCAAACAAGCTATTGACGTACTGCTCCGGGTCGAACACCACCAGGTCATCGACCTTCTCGCCGATCCCGGCGTAGCGAATCGGCAATCGAAGCTCCTTCGCAATCGCGACGGCGATGCCGCCCTTCGCCGTTCCGTCTAGCTTCGTCAGCACGATCCCCGTCACGCCCGCGATTTTCAAAAACTGCCGCGCCTGTTCAAGTCCGTTCTGCCCGGTCACGGCGTCGATCACCAACAGGGTCTCGTGCGGCGCGCCCTCGACCTCGCGCCCCGCGACGCGTTTCATTTTTTCCAACTCGGCCATCAGGTTTGATTTGTTATGCAGCCGACCGGCGGTGTCGACGATCAGCACGTCCGAGTTTCTGGCCCGCGCCGCCTTCAATGCGTCGTATAGGACGGCAGCCGGGTCGGTGCCCTGCTTCTGCTGAATCAGCGGCACGCCGGTGCGCTCGGCCCAGATCGCGAGTTGGTCAGAGGCCGCCGCGCGGAATGTGTCCGCCGCGCAGATCAACACGTCGTTGCCCTCGGCCTTGATGCGTTGCGCGAGTTTGCCGATGGTGGTCGTCTTGCCGACGCCGTTGACGCCGACGATCATCAAGACATAAGGCGAGACGGATTCAGGCACGCTTGTCTCCGACGAGACGCCCTGCCGCTCCGACTCGCGGAGAATCGCGAGCAGTTCGTTTTTAATTGCCAGCTTCAGGGCGTCGATGTCATTGATCTGCTTGCGCGCGATGCCGCGTCTCACCGTATCGAGAATTTCGAGCGTCGTCGGCACGCCGATGTCGGCGGCGACCAGTGCCTCTTCCAATTGGTCGAGCAGTTCGGCGTCGATCTGTTTGCGTCCCTGGAAGACGGTGTCGATCTTCTCCGACAGCGACTCGCGCGTGGCGGAGATGGCGCGCGAGAAGCGTGCGGCGAGCGCCTGTTCGAGCGCCGCTTCCTCGGCCTGCAACTCTTCAATCGAACGGTCAAGGCCGAGGACCGAGGTCGTAAACGGCGAACGCGACGGAACCGGACGTGGCGGCGGATCGGGGCGCGGGGTTGCCGTCGTTGGCGGTACGGTATGGTCAACCCGCATCGGCGTGATCGACGGCGCGACCCTTTTCGGTTCCAGGGCGGGCGACGGGGTCGGCGCCGAACCGGTCACTGCCAAATCGATTAACGGCGTGGCTGGCGCGTCAAGCGCCGCCACTCCCGGCACCGGCGCCGCCGGAGGTTCAAGCTGACGGTCAGTTCTCGCAGCCTCATCTATGGCTTGATCCGCGGCGGCGGGGCGCGCGGTTGCCGGCTCGTTCAGACCGAGCGTGATGAAGCGGTCTTCCTTTTTACGTTTCCAGAAAATTCCCATGAGATGGATGAATGCCCCTGCGATTTTTAAGGTTGATTTGAGAGTCGATGATTATAAGCGCAACTACGTGCTCCCGACAAAACCAGCGCTCGCGAAGTAAACCCGTGTGAGCCGCCGGCGCGAGCGAGCGCGCAGGCGACATAATATCGCTTCACGTCATTATATAGCGCGCAGTTTTTGTGAAGTGATTGTTGACGGATTGATGAGTGGGATTTCCGGTTTGGTCTCGGAATTGGATGATGTATACTCGCCGTGCAAATCCTCCTCTCTCCCATTATGGTTTATCCTGACGAGTGCGGTCGCGTCTGGTTTTCGCGAACCACGCCCAGATTCCGATTTCTTTAATGAGATGATTATGAAAAGAGTATTACCGATTTGCTTAACGTTGCTCGCCGCCGGCGCGCTCAACTCGGTTGTCGGGACGCCCGCGCGCACGCATTTCCAGGACGGTCAGAGCAGCATCGCCAGCCGGGCCGAGCCGTCTAAGTCCAACGATGTCGATTCCGATAGCGCCGAATCTTCGGAGGACCTTCGTCAACGGCAGAAGCGTGCGAAGACCTTTTTCAAGCAGGGCGTGGATTACGGCCTCGCTGGCCGCTTCCTGGAAGCCGTCGACGCTTTCAAGCGAACCATCGCGCTCGACCGCGGCAACGCCAACGCCTACTTCGGCCTCGGTCATGCCTACTCGGACCTCGGCCGTTGGTCAGAGGCAGTCACGGCTCTCACCGAAGCGACCCGGTTGAACCCGCAGGACGCAGAGGCTCACCACAAACTCGGCATCGCTTATTTCAAACAGGAGCAGTATGAAGAGGCCACCGCCGCATTCAGGCGGGCGGTGCTGCTGATGCCGAAGTGGGCCGATGTGCGCTATAACCTCGGCAACGCTTTTTTCAGGATGCGGCGCTTTGAGCCGGCGGTCGTCCACTACCTTGAGGTTCTGCACTTTAAGCCGGAACTCGCCGACGCACACAACGATCTCGGCATCGCGTATGCTGAGTTGAGACGGCTTGATCTGGCCATCGAATCTTTTCAAAGGGCGGTGCGCGCTAACTCCGACGATCCTTACGCGCGCCACAACCTCGCGTTGACGCACTACCTTCAGGGCCGCCATGACCAAGCCGTGAAAGAATTTCAAAAAGCATTGCGCCTCGCTCCCGACGACGAAGCGATTCGTGTTAGCGCCAACCTCGCCGGTACAGCACTGGCCACGCAAGGCGGAGCCGTCGGCGAGCGGGTGGCAATCGTTAAGCGTGATGCGCCGACAGGTAACGTCGATGTGAAATTCAACGACGCGCCGGTCGCGTCGCGTTGGCTCGGACGCAGCCTCATTACCCGCGAGGGCGAGTTGAAAGAACTGGGACGCAGCGGGCGCACGTCGTATACGCCCGTGGCCTCTCCAATCGCGGCGACGCCGTCTTCAACTTCGTCGGCGTCTGTGCCTACTGAATCGGCGGCGACAACAAAAGAAGAGCCAGCGGTAAAAGCTCCGCCGGTAAAATCACCCTCGCCCCCCCGACTCGTGGTTAGATCGAACGCTGATGACGCCGCCGACAAAGCGCAGCCCGGCCCGTCCACCGTAAATCGGACTGCCGCTGTGTCTACCGGCGCGACCTCTAACATCGCGGCCGCGAATGACGCGCCTGTGAATACTGCGCCCGCGAGCACTGGCGCGATGAACGCCGAACCGGTCGCCACGAAATCTACCAGCGCAGTTCCGCTCACAAACATTTACCGCGTCGGCGTTGGTGACGTGCTTGATATCCGTCTTCTGAATACGACGCCGGACGACGACTCGACACTCTACACGGTGCTGTCGGGCGGGTTGCTGGAGTACGATTTGGCAGGCCCTCCCGTTACGGTTGCCGGGCTGACGACCGACGAAATTAAAGCGCGTCTGACATCCGCGTTAAAGCAACGCGCGGTTCACGAGAATCCCGAAATCATCGTCAGTGTGCGCGATCACACCAGCCACAACGTCATCGTCAGCGGTCTGGTGGCTGAGCCGGGCAACAAGGTACTGCGGCGCGAAGCGATCCCACTTTACGTCGTCATCGCCGACGCGCGACCGCAACCTGACGCCGGACGAGCGTCAATCATTTCACACCACACTGGCCGCACGACCCAGATTGATTTGGACGATGAGGCGGCACTGGGCACGCTCGTCTATCCCGGCGACGTGATTAACGTGACGCAGAGTCAGCCGCGCTTTTACTACATCGGGGGCGAGGTCAACGAGCCGGGGCAGAAGCCGTTTCATGCCGGCATCACATTGACCCAGGCGATTCTCGCCTCCGGCGGCATTTTGCACACGAAAGGCGGCGGCGCGCGCGATTGGACGCGGACGGTGCTGACTGCCGGCGCCGCATCGTCCGGACGCCGGGCCATCAACGTCACGCGGCAGAACTCCGAAGGGCGTCTGTCGACCGTCAAATATGAATTACAAGAGATCATGTCGGGAAAGGTTCCGGACCCGCTGATCCAGGTCGGCGACCGCATCGAGGTTGGTCGCTAATCTTTCTTGGTTTTAGAAAGGGGTCGCTTCAACCGAAAGACGGTGGGCGGCTTTTCAACCGGACGGCGATCATAACGATTCAGTGGAGGGGAGCGCGATGAGCGCACGACAAATTATCGAGGCGGC